>DATLQY010000816.1:0-5695 GCA_035534975.1 Pirellulales bacterium | reverse complement strand
CAGCGTTAACACCCGTCATCATTTGTGTTTAGGTCGCTCCTGGAACCCAGACAGTCGAACTATTCCGAACGCGGGGTTTTTGTACATTGTGGCCGATTTGAGGGAGAATTGGGGCCTTATCCCCGAGCGCAGCCCGCCACGGGGCTCGTCCCAAAGGCGATCACGGCCCCTTCGGCATAACCGATCCACTGCCCTTCATATTCGCCCATCAGTTGGTCGCGCACAGCCCAGTAAGCCGTCTCGTTCTTGCGCCAGTCCGGGTGGATCTGCCGCGCGATCTCGGCGGGTAGCTGGTCAGCAATGCTTTTCATGGTTGCGCGGCGCTCGTCGGCGGCAACTGGTGGCAAAGTAGCGGAATTCGTGAGAATCCCGAGCAGCGTAGCTGGGTTCGACAGATTTCGAAAACGTCAGCGTCACAGGAAGTCCAGGGAAACGACGATCGACGGAAAGACGTTTACGAGGCGTTTATCGGCGCTGACGACGCGGCACTGCTCCCTTTCGGCGAGAGCGACGTAGAGGCAGTCGTAGACGCCGATTCGCATTGTTGACGAGAGCTCCACGGCCCTCGGAAGTAGTAGGAGATACGAGTGAAGATTCGGACCCGTCGAGAGGACATCGACCACCTTGGGCATCGCTTCCGACGGTCGCAGAAGGCCCCGCCGTTCGGCTCGGGTGAGAGCGTGGGCAACCTCGATTGGGAAAGTATCTGGGGCGTGGAGATCGTGGACTTTGTTGCGGACGTCGTCGCGAAGGCCGAGAGCCTTGGGGTGAATCCGGCTCGGGAAGAACCCATTTGACGGCCACGGATGCATCGAGGACAAATCTCATTGGTCTCGGGCGTCACGGATCAAGTCGACCGCCACCTCTACGGTGCCGATTCTCTCCCGCAATTCCTCGCGCATCTGATCCATTCGCTCGCACGCTTTGCGTACGGCTTCGGGATCGCGAATGCCCTTGACCAGGCGATCAATTGCCTCTTCGAGTTCTTTTTTCGCTTCTGCCGTTGTGACGGTGTCGGTGCTCATTGCTTCATTCTACCATAGAACACCGCACTTGGATACCGTACCTTCACGCGCAGGCGCGGAGTATCGCGGCTATTCTCCGCGCGTCTCAGCCAAAGATCCGGTCGCGGCGGGCTTTGTTGTAGGCCAGTTTCTCGGCCTGCGTCATGGTGGCGAAGTTGGGTCGGTCCGGTGCCGCCGGGCCTGGCCCCGGCGCGCTCTTGGGCTGGCATTGGCACGTCGAATGAGTCGCCGTGCCGCAGCCACAATCGCTTTGCTTCGTTGCGACTTCGCCTTGAGGTACATTCGCCGGCACGCTAACCGTCGCCGAGTCGCCGTAGCTCATCACGCCGGTCTGGAGCGCCATGTCGTCGGCAAGCGAGCGGTGCGGGCGGATGTTCAGTTTCTCCAATACGGCGTGGTACGCTTTTACCGCCTCTTCCGAGCTGATCACCCCTTCGACGATCAACCGCAGGAATTCGACGAAGGCCAATTGACACTCGGCGTTGTTGATCTTGCGGCCGAAAAGGGCAACGCGGGCGCCGTATTTCTGGGCCTCGGAGATCAGCTTGAAGGCGTCGTAGGTCGTGCCCGCCCCGCCGCCCAAAATACCCACGATCAGGTGCGGGTCGTAGGCCACCAATTCCTCCATCGAATTTGGGCCATGATAGACGACCTTCAGGAACAAAGGCCGGCCCGCGCGGGCCACGCCCGCCAGCGTGCGGGCGATCGAATCGTTGATGAACTTGGGGACTGCCTCGGCGTCGAGACCGACTGGGGCGTTGGGATCGAAGACCTCCAGGAAATGGCGGAAACCCTTGACCTCGGCCTCGCGGCGGAAGCGGCCGTATTCCTCGATCGCGGCCAGGTCCTCGTCGAGCCGATTGTTGAACGTGATGCTGTAGAGCCCCAGGTTCGCGCCGCGCTCCCGCTCCGCCGCTGCGCAGTCGAGATGGCCGCACTGGATATGATCGACCGCGGCGGTGCGGAACGGCCGCGACGGCTCGGCCGTGTACTTGCCGCCGCGGACGACGAATATGTCGCTCGTGTCGTTGGCCCGCGCGGCGGGCGTGACGTGGCTATTCTCGAACAGCCGCTGGTGAATCGTGAGCACGTCGTTCGTGCTGGCCGACATGAGCATGATATCGACCACGCCCTGCCGGACGATCTCGCGGATCTGCTCGCGGTATTCGGCCAAGGTGCGGAAACCAACCTCGCCGCTGTGCGCTTCGGGCGAGCGGCCCGGCGCGCCGATGCCGAACGCCATGTCGGCGTCCTTGGCGTCGGCGATGATGAATTCCTTGGAGCCGGACGGATCGGCGTGGATCGCGGCGAGTTTCAGGTCGAGGGATTTGGGCGGTGGGGTCATTGGTCATTGGTCATTGGTCATTGGTCATTGGTCATTGGTCAGTTGTCATTCGGCTCGTTCCCATGCTCCGTAGTCTACCCGAAGTCATCCGGCAGGAAAACCATGTATGGCAGGCGAGAAGAAACGGGTGATTTTGGAGAACGTGTACTCCAGGGGGGCCGGGGCCATCGCGAAGGTGCGGAGGGTTCGGCTGATCGTGCTTGACGACCGAATGCCGTAGGGTGAAGATCGTGGCCATGTCGCTGAAATACGATGCAACGCTGAAGGACTTGGTACGGCGTTATCCGCGCGACTGGCTGGCCGGACTCGGCCCGGCCGCGCGAGTCTGGAGTTTCGTTACGAGGTGTTGAGGATATGGGAATGGCCGGCGGAAAGCATCTTGTCCGGGGGGTTGGGCACCTTGCCGGTCGCGCCGCTGGCGGCATTGCCGAAAGGAGATTCTACCGAGCTTGCCGTGTCCGCGGTCGTCCGAAGTATGAAGGAACGGCTGATTGCGGAGGTTCCGCTCGCCGACGCGGTGCGGCTGCTGACCGCCGCGTTCGTGTTGATTGGCATGCGTTTGCCGCGATCGACGGCCTTAGTTTTAAAACAGGAGGCATTTTCCATGGTTGATCTTCGTGATTCGACGACCTATCAGTTGATCCTTGAAGAGGGGGGCGTCACTGCCCTGCAAAAAGTGCTTCTCCTCCAAGGCGGAAAGCGCTTTGGGCCACCCAATGCGGGACAAGAGCAGACTCTTCGAGCCATTGACGAGATCGAACGGCTCGAGCGCATGAGCGAACGCTTGTTGGATGTGACGAATTGGCAGGAATTGCTCGGCACGACTTGATCGAGCGTTCGAAACGCGGACTGAAGTCCACGCTACCGAAGGTGCGGTCGCAAACGCCTCTACGCGGCGGGCTGCGCGACGAGCGCTTCGATGGCTTCGAGATGGGCGCGTTCGGCGCCGAGCGTTTCCTCGGCCAACTCGCGCGCCTCGCGATGGCCCTCAAGCTCGGCGACGATCCGCTCGATGGCCGCCACGTCGCGGCGCTGGTAGCGCAATAGCTCCTTGAGCAGGAAATCGAGCGAAAGGAAGTGCGTGTCGGTAAACTCCATGGGGTACTCGCCCGGCTCGAACCGACCGCCAAGCTGCAAGATGAGTTCGACGATCCGCAGGGCCGACGCCTGCTGGTCGAATACGATGTTCTTGAGCGTCTCCGCGGCGCGCTCGTCCCCCTCGTGAGTCCAGGGCGAAGCGTCGGCCAGGTAGGTGGGGAACGACCGGTAAACGATCGCCAGCAGCCGGTTCAATGAGTCGATCGTCCGTGTGGTGTCGTTCACAGCCAATTCCGTCTCGTCTCAGTGATGGCCTAGTAGGTTAGCCTTTCCAGGCTGACAGGAGTTCGGTCCAGTATTGAATCGTCACAAGACTCGTGTCAGGCTGAAAGCCTAACCTACCGCTACGAAAGCAAGTGTTGCGCCGCCGCGAGGGCCCAAACGTTCAGTTGGTCGAAAAACACGCCCAGCCCAACCACCGGCGCCGTAATCAGCAGCAGGTAAATCCCGGCGGGCGACAGCAGAGGCAGCGCGACGGGCAAGCGATCTGAAGGCTCCGGGTCCATCGTCATGAGTTTCACCACGCGGAGATAGTAGAACAAGCTGAGCGCCGTATTCAAGCCGCCGATCACGAACAAGGCGTACAAAATGGGTTGTTGCGCGTTCGCCAAGGCCGCAAACGCGAGGAACTTGCCGACGAAACCGGCCAAGGGGGGCAGTCCGATCAGGCTGAACAGGATGATCGAAAACAAGATGGTTACGCACGGACAACGGCGGATCAGGCCGGCGTAGTCGGCGATTTCCTCGCTGCGCATCGCATTGCGGAGGAAGGCCACCACGGCGAAGGCGCCCAGGTTCATGAACAAGTAAACTCCCACGTAAACCGCCAGGGAGGCCAACGCGTGTTCCGCCTCGCGCGGCCGGTCGCCCGAAAGGGCCACCGCGGCGGCCACCGGCATCATCATGTAGCCCGCGTGCGCAATCGTCGAGTACGCCAACAGCCGCTTGATATTGGTCTGCGCGTAGGCGGTCAGGTTGCCGAAAGTGCAGGTGATGGCGGCCAAAAGGCTGATCAATCCCACCACATAGCGGCGAACCGGCGCGAGCGCCGCACTGTGGTCGCCGGCAATCGTCGTGGCGGCCCCAGGGGACGTTGCGTCGTCGCCGTCGTCGTGACCTTCGTGCGCCGCGGCGCGGTAGGCGACCGTCTGGCTCACCGCTTTGGGCGAAGGGCCCTCGGCCGAGTACGGCACGTGCGAAAAGCCCAGCGCCACGCGGACCAAGAGCGCCAGCGCGGCGGCCTTCGAGGCGACCGACAGGAAAGCATTGACCTCGGCGCTGGCCCCCTCGAACACGTCGGGGCACCAGAAATGGAACGGCACGGCCGACAATTTGAAGGCTAGGCCCACCATCACGAACAATCCTCCGAACATCAATACCACCTGGCGTTCGGCCAGCAGATCGGGTGAAAGCGTTGCCAGTTGCAGGGCCATCGTGGGCAGGTGGCACGTGCCCAGGGCCCCGGCGAGAAGGCTGATGCCATAGAGCATCACGCCCGACGTGCCTGCGCCGTAAACCGAGTACTTCAGCGCCGCTTCGCTGCTCTTACGGCGTCCCTTGAGCATGCCCGCCAGAACATAGGAGGGGACGCTCGCCATTTCGACCCCCAGGAAGATCGTGAGCAGGTGGTTGGCCGAGGCCATCACGCACATGCCCAGCGTGCCGCCCAGGACGAGCGTGTAGAAGTCGGGGCCGTCCTCGCGGTCGGGAATGCCTGAAAGCTGCGTGAAGATCACGAACAGCGCGGCGAATAGCAGGAGCACGCTGCGGAAATAAACGGTCCACTGGTCGTAGACCAGCATCCCGTCGAACAGTTCATACCGGCCGGTCGTCTTGAGCAATTCGTCGGGGTGGCCCATCAGGTTCAGCCATGGGGCGGCGAAATAGATCGCCACCAGCACGCCGGGGAAGGCGATGAAACCGGCATTCAGCTTGCGGCCCCAACTCGGCAGCCGGGCCAGCAACATCAGCACGATCGTCACGCAGAGCGTGAGCTCGGGCTTGAAACCGCGGCACGAGTCGCTCGTGGCAGGCAGCAGATTTTGAATGAGCTCGATGAATTTCACGTCGCTAAGCCTGAAGTTGTTTTTCGACCGCTATCTTTGTAGCGGAACTCCCACGTTGTAGTGGAACTCGTGAGAGTTCCGATCGTCGCCACATCTCTTACATCGGAATTCTCACGAATTCCGCTACTTCCCTCGTTGTAGCGGAACTCGTGAGAGTTCCG
>DATLQY010000815.1:0-19344 GCA_035534975.1 Pirellulales bacterium | reverse complement strand
GGACGATCGACACTTCGCCGCTGCCAAGGCCGCGCTTGCTTCCGGCACGCACGTGCTGGTCGAAAAGCCTTCGGTCCTCTCGCTTGCCGAGCTCGATGGGCTGGACCGCCTGGCCCGCCAGAGCGGCGTGTTGGCCAAGGTGGTCTACCATAAACTGCTCGATCCAGATCACAAGAAGCTCCATACGCTGGTGGCCGACGGCGAATTGGCCCATGTAAACAACGGCTATTGCACCCTGCTCGAGCCCAAGGCGATCTCGACCGGCCAGTTCGCCGAATGGATCAAGGGCCGCAATCCGGGCACCTACGTCGCCGTCCACTACATCAAGCTGATCGACTTCACGTTCGGCGGGCGATTGAAAAGCGTGGCTTGCGCTGGCCAGCGTGGCCTAGTGGGCCCGGCCGACGGCCCCACCTGGGACTCGACGCAGTTGCGGTTGATCTACGAATACGATGATCGTCGAGAAGCGGCATTCGACATTCACACGAGCTGGGTCACGCCCGACAACTTTCCCGGCTACGTCGAGCAGGAAGTGCAGTTCCGTTTCGACAATGGCGTTTGGAACGGACACAGCCGAAAGCGGGGCATCGAGTGTACGATCGAGGGGAAAACGCCCTTGACCCGAAAAATCACGATGAACAATCATTACAACGGGACGTTTCTCGAGCCCTGGGGCGAGCGGTCGCAGCGGGGGTACGGCGTCGAAGTGCTCGAGCGCTTCGTGCGCGAAGTAGCCACCGTCGAATTCGGCGGGCCTGCCGACGGGCGCGAAGGTCGCCTAGCGGCCGCCCGTCAACTGGCCTACAACGACGTCTCGTGCGACCGGCAGACGGTTGCCGCCGTGCAAGCGATGGAAGCGATATTGGCCCGGCACGTGGCCGGCGCGCCCAACTGCGTCGTCGAAGTCAACCATCGTGCCGGCGGGCTCGTATTGCTGAAGCCCGGCCGGAGTGAGGTCGAGGTTTTGTACCAGGGGACGGTGTAGGGAGAACATCCTTCATCCTTTAAGGCCATGCCCAACCCACCGCAGTTTCCAGGTGAGAATCTCTCCAACGAAGTCCGCCTTCGGATCGCGGCCGTCGAGCCGTGTTGCCTGCGCACCTTCACGCCCAGTCTGGCGGTCCTGGCCAAAAGCGCCGGTTGTTACCACTGGACGCCCGAGGGCCGCAAGCTGGCCGACTTCACTTCCGGCGTGCTGGTGATGAACTTGGGCCACAACCCGACGCGCTGGTGGAGCAAGGTGATGGACTACTTGGGACTGGATGAATTGGACCGCGCCGGCGAGTTTTGCCAGGCCGTGACGCTCAATGCCTACAACAGCCTGACCGAGGTCGAGGCGATCGCGACGGAACGGTTGCTCAAACTGATGCGAGCCCAGCCCGGCGGAGCACGCTGCGAGCAGGTGCTCTGGGCGGCGAGCGGAAGCGAGGCCATCCAAAAAGCGATTTGGGCGGCGCTCGACCGCCGGCCGGGTGAGAACGTCATCCTCTCCACGCGCCACGGCTTTCACGGCAAGAAAGGGCTGGCCGGCGCGGTCACCGGGAGCGAAGAGGACCCCGAACGCGATCCTCGAGTGAAGTTCCTCAGTTTCCCGCGTGAAGAATGCCTCAATCTCGCTCGCCGCCGCCAGCCGCTCGATCTGGCGCCTTACCGGGCGGAGCTCGATGGGCTCTGGAAGGAGCATGGCCGACAAATCGCCTGCCTGATTACCGAACCGTACCTTGGGGGCGGCGGTTCGTTCCATCCGCAGAAAGAATACCTCCAGCTTCTGGCGCGCTTCTGCCGCGAACACGACATCGTGTTCATTCTCGACGAGGTGCAAGCCAACTTCGGCCGCACGGGGGCGCTCTTCGCCTTCACCGAGTACGGCGTCGAGCCGGATATCGTGGTCTTGGGCAAGGGGCTGGGCAATGGCGTGCCGGTGAGCGCCGCGGTGGGCCGCGCCGACTTGTTCGCGAACATGCACTTTGGCGAAGGCTCCGATACCTGGAGCGCCAACCCGCTGGCTAGCGCCGCCGTGCTGGCCACGCTCGACGAGTACGAGACGACCGATGCCATCGAGCACGCGAGGAAGCTGTCGCAAGTGATCGAGGCGGGCTTGTCGAAGCTGACCGAATTGAACACCGTGGCGCACATCCGCGGCGAAGGGGTCGTATGGGGCGTCGAATGCGCCGCCGTTGGCGCGCGCAGCGCCGCCGACGTGGCCAATGCCTGCGTCGAAGCTTGCTATCTCGGCGACGCTTCGGGCCGGGCGATTCACCTGCTCGGTCCTTTGGCCCAGAAAGTGATTCGCGTCAGCCCGCCCTTGGTCATGCCGCTCGATGAGGCCCGGCAGTACCTCGCAGCGATGTACGGCATCTTCGCCGACGTCGGGGGACGCTTGAAATGATCGAACCGGCCGAGTTGATGCGGCAGGCAATCGCCAAGTGCCGGCAGGGAATCGCGGCGGGGCAGAGCCCCTTTGGCTGCGCCCTTGCGATCGGCGACCGTGTCGTCGCGGTGGCCCACAACACGGTGCTCTTGACGCTCGACGTGACGGCCCACGCCGAGGTGAACGCGTTGCGCGTGGCGTGCAAGGCGCGGGGCGACATTCATTTGCCCGGCGCGGTCGTGGCCACGACCTGCGAACCCTGCCCGATGTGTACCGCCGCGTTGCACTGGGCCAGGGTGGACCAGGTCCATTACGGCGCCACGATCGCCGACGCCCAGGCCGCCGGATTCAACGAGATGCAGCTTCCGGCGGCCGAAATCGCGCGGATGGGCCGAAGCCAAATCAAGCTCTTGCCGGGGATGTTGGCCGAGGAGTGCCGGGAGTTGTTCGCCGAGTGGAAAAGGACGGCGAACCCAAGGACGTATTAAGGGGACAGGTGACAGGGAACAGGGGACAGGTGACAGGGGACAGGGGACAAGGGCGAGCGGGGGGCGTTAGCCCCCTGTTATTCTGCGAGCGTCCTACGCTGACGTGTGACGGATCTGGCCATCCGACGTTTCCGGCCAACCTCAACCTGGTTCACTCGACGAAGGTCGCGGTTGCCGGGCCAGCCGGTATCCGTGCATTCTGAAAACGGTCAGCGACGCCACCCAAACGCCGGTGACGAAAAGAAACGCCAGAAACGCAAGGGCCATCCGATTCGGCGCGGCAAATCGCGGCACGGCGATTCATACAACGAACCGGCGATGCCGGCGGTCCGGGACGAGCACTTCGAGGTCACCATACACACCCACCGACACCCACCGCCCACATTGACGTGCCGATTCCGGCTCGATAGAGTCAGAGCTAGCTAGTGTAGCCATTTTCAAAATTCAGGTTCGCGACGTTTGGTGGAGGTGCTTGATGGGGCACCGCAAATCACGGCAACATCGCGACCGGGCGCTCCCGCGCGATGGACGTCTTGCGTCGCGCGACGGGCGCGGAACCGCGTCCGGCAGCGAGGCGCCGGCCCCACCGACGCCGGACTGGGATGAAACCCGCGGCGAACTTCGATTCCGCGACGAGGTGCTGGTCGAGCGCGGCCGGAAGCTCGCTCCGGTCGTCGAAGCGCTGCTCACCGCCTTGGCCCGGGCAGGGTGGAAACCGTCCACGTACGATCCGGTGCCGCCTCCGCACCGGGATTCTCAGCACCCGGTCGCGCAACTGCGGCAGGCCGTGAAACGCGTCAAAGCCAGCCTACGGTTCGATTGGCTCGACTTCCACGTACACAAGTTGACGGTCTCGTGGGAAGACCGCGTGGCAACGGGCCGCGCCCAATCCCCCCCCAAAAAATGCCGGTAACTTACACGGCTGGTTATATATCTTCCAAAGAGGGGGTGGCATGACGCGGCGCGCGCCGTTGCCGCGTCCGTGGAGGCTCGCGGAACACGAATCCGACACAAATAAGACATCAATACGACACAAATACGCCATACGAAAATCGTTGCCTCGGAGTTCGCTGCTTGATAAAATGAGCCAACTTGACTTGAGCTAACGTCCCGGCGCCTGCCGCCGATTCGAGCTCGGAGTTGGCCGCGAATGTACAACGTCGCCTTCCCAAACCGCCGAACGTGCCTTGGCCCAGCCGCGCGGAGGCTTTGCAACATGCGTAACCGTGTCGTTGCCCGACGAACGACGCCAACGAAGCGCCGGGCCTTTACCATCATTGAGCTACTCGTGGTGATCGCGGTCATCGGGTTGCTTGGCGCGTTGTTGCTCAGCGCGGTCCAAGAATCCCGCGAAAGTTCCCGTCGCGCCGCATGTTCCAACAAGTTGAAACAAATTGGCGTGGCGATCGGCGCGTTCGAGTCGTCGAAGGGTCGACTCCCCCACGGAATGCGACAACGTGGCTTTTCGTTCTTGACCGAGATCCTGCCGCAGATCGAGATGCCAACGGTGTACGAACAAATCGACTTCGGAGTAGGAGTCGACGATCCGCGCAACACGACGGTCTTGGTGATCAGAATGCCCGCGTTCGCGTGCCCCAGCGATTCGAGCGCGCTTGAGTACATCAGCCCCGTGGATCATCATGTGCGCGCGAGCTACGCCGGGAACTTCGGTTGCGGCGTGCAAACGTTCGGGTACAATGGTTTCTTCCGCTATTTCCACCTGGATGGCGCACTTCACGCGGCCGACATCCGCGACGGGCTATCGCACACTGTCGCCGTCAGCGAACTGCTTGTGAGCAACGGCGCGCAGGAACGCGGACGCGTCATCTGGAACACACCCAACGCGCTCACCAGTTCCGCGGAACTTGACGCTTTCGCCGGGCTGTGCAGATCAATGACGCTCAACATGCCGGCCGACATGTTATCCCGCGGAAGTCGCTGGACGTGGGGCAGCCTCCCCTACGCGCAATACAACCACGTTTTGCGGCCGAATGAAAATAGCTGCTACAACGGCACGCACACTCAACTTGGCGGCTACTCCGCGGCCAGTCTGCACCCTGGTGGAGTGAATGCCTTGTTGGGCGATGGTTCCGTCACATTCGTCTCGGACTCGATCGACCTGGAAATCTGGCGGGCGTTGGGCTCGCGAAATGGAAATGAAGCATTCTCATTCTAGCGGCGCTTTTCCACACGTTCTCGTTCTATGGAGATTCACATGCGAAGTTCCCTCGGGTTTCGTACCGTGTGCGCGTTGATGGCGTTTTTCGTTCTGCCGGGGCTGGGCAACGCCTTGACCATCACCGCCCCGACGACCGGTCAAAAGTTCAATTCAACCGCGAATATCAGCGTGACTGGCACCGACACCCCAAACACGCAGGGCATCGCAGAGTGCTATGACGCCAACAACACAGTCCTACAGAGCACCATGTTCATGTCCGGGGCAAATGGGAGTTGGAGCTGCACCCTCGATTACCCCGGAACTGGGTGGCCGAGCAATAGCGACGATACGATCAAGGCCCAAGACGGGCTTGGCGGCAATGCTGGCGTGTCCATCCACATTAACTGAAAGCCGCGAGTGTCGGTATCACGGCTCGGGCTGGCATCCCGCCCGGACTCGGGCTGGCGTCGTGCTAGGATTGCCACCTTCTCCGTCGGCGTAACGTCGTCCCTTTTTTCGAGCGGACGCCGCGTTTTTCGTGGGCAATGCAGGATTCAGGAAGAAATAGGGAGCCTCGATAATGGTTGCAACGTACGCGCGCACGGCGGCGATTTTTGCCGGGGCCGCGATTGCCGGTTGTGGCGCTGGAATGGCGCCCCTGGATCCTCTGCTCCCCATCAAGCCGTTGCTGGCCGACGTGAGCGTGGACATTGGCGCCTCGCAGCAAGATGGTCTTGCTGCGTCCGTCCCGTTTCCCGTCAATGGCCGCCTGCGGTTCAACGATGGCCAGACGCCGAACTTGGGCCCGCTGATGGTCCAGGTTGTAACCAACCAAGGTGGAACGGAATTGATCCAAGATTCGGCGATTGCGACCGTCGATTCTCACGACGATGCGGTCCTGACGTTTCACGCCTCGATTCGCGCCCCAGCGAGGCCCGGCCCGTGCCGCCTCAAGCTCATCCACATGGCTGAGGTCTTGACAACGCTGGATCTGTCCGTTCGATCGCGGTGAGCGTGAGTTCCGACTCCATAGGGGTCCATAGGGGATGCCCTTCCTGGCGTTCCGTAAAGTTCTTGCGGCAGCTTTGGGCGGGACGCGGAACGGCGCGGAGGGCGTCCCCGAAACGGCGACCAATCAACCTGCCGGCCCAAAGCGCTGCGCGAAGCCGCTACGCGGCTTGCTCACCGGCGTGGGGATGGCGGAGACCGGTTTTCTTCGCTGCGCTTGCGGTGTTGTATCTACATTCTCGTAGCTTCGCAACGATCTCGGCAACGCACCCATTTACTCGTTCCCGCCTTCCGCCTCGAATTCCGCCGTGACCGTGGTGGTGATGCCACCGCGGGGCGTGAACACGGCGGTGAGCTGCATCCAGCGCGGCTCGACCACGGCAACGAGGTCGTCGAGAATGCGGTTCGTGGCGTGCTCGTAGAAGATCCCCTCGTTGCGGAATTGCTGCAAGTAGAGCTTGAGGCTCTTCAGTTCCACGCATTTGGCCGCTGGTACGTAGGTAAACGTCAACGTCCCGAAGTCCGGCTGGCCCGTCTTGGGGCAGATCGAGGTGAATTCAGGGCAAACGATTTCGATCGTGTACTCCCGCTCTGGGAATTGGTTGGTGAAGGTTTCGAGCAGCGCTCGGAAATCGTCGGACATCGTAACGCTCCTTTCGCATTGGCCATCATTGTGGCATGATGAGGCGTCGTCGAGAAGGTCATTCGCCATTGGTGATTAGTCAATTGTCATTGGTCCTTTGTTGCGGTCGCCGTTGGCTCCTGGTTAAACAAGACCAATGACCTTCACCCCTAAACCCTGAACCCTGCTTCCGCCTTCATCCTTCATCCTTCATCCTTCATCCATCATCCCTCCCCCATGTCCCCCGCCGTCATTCTCCTCTCGGGTGGCCTCGACTCCGCGACAACTGCCGCGATGGCGCGCGATCAGGGGTTCGAGTTGCATGCGCTGTCGATCGACTACGGCCAACGGCACCGCTTCGAGCTGGAGGCGAGCCGCCGCGTGGCCGAGTCGCTGGGCATCAAACGTCACTTGACCGTCAAGGTGGACCTGGGTTGCTTTGCCACCAGTGCGTTGACAAGCGAACTGCCGGTTCCCAAAGGGCGCGCGGCCGCGGAGATGGCCGCGGGAATCCCCGTGACCTATGTGCCGGCCCGCAACACGGTGTTCCTTTCCCTGGCCCTGGGCCTGGCCGAGGTGGTGGCGGCTGGTGACCTCTTTATCGGCGTCAATGCCGTCGATTACAGCGGCTACCCCGACTGCCGCCCTGAGTACATCGCCGCCTTCGAACGGCTCGCCAACCTGGCGACGAAGGCCGGGGTCGAGGGTACGCTGAAGTTCAAGGTCCACACGCCGCTGGTCCATTGGACCAAGGCCCAGATCGTCCGCCGTGGCACGGAGATGGGGGTCGATTACGGCCTGACCCACAGTTGCTACGATCCTGGCCTCAGCGGCAGGCCGTGTGGGTGCTGCGATGCCTGCCTGTTGCGGCGAAAGGGCTTCGTCGAGGCCGGGCTTGTCGATCCGTTGGTGTATCCACCGTGAGAGTCGCCGAAATCTATCTTTCCATCCAGGGCGAAGGCTTTCTGACGGGGACCGAGAGTGTCTTCGTGCGCGCCAGCGGCTGCAACCTGCGCTGCTGGTTCTGCGACACGCCGTTCGCCTCCTGGACGCCCGAAGGCGACGATCTTTCAGTCGCCGAGATCATCGAGCAGATCGTCCAACACCATTGCCGTCACGTGGTGCTTACCGGCGGCGAACCGATGCTTTTCGCCGAGTTGGTGCCCTTGGCCGCCGAATTGCGTCGCTGGGGCCTGCACGTGACGATCGAAACGGCGGGCACGCTCGACTTGTTCGTCGAGTGCGACTTGATGTCGCTCAGCCCCAAGCTCGCGAACTCAACCCCCGCCGCCAATCGCCATCCGCGCTGGAGCCGCCGCCACGACGAAACGCGCCACGCTCCCGACGTGATTCGCCGCCTCGTGCGCGATTACGAGTACCAGGTCAAGTTCGTCGTCGATGGTCCCGCGGACTGCCGGGAAGTGCGTGAGTACCTGGAACGTTTCCCCGTCATTGATCGTGGCCGAGTGATGCTGATGCCGCAAGGGACCGACCCCGACGCCTTGGCCCAAAAGGCCCAATGGCTCCGACCGTACTGCGAGCAGGCGGGGCTGCTCTATTGCCCAAGGCGGCAGATCGAATGGTTCGGACTCGTGCGCGGAACGTAATTCACGCCGGTTCGCATTGCTTGACCGCGTCGAACAATTGATTGACGACGATCGTGAATTCCGGCGCCAGGATCGAGGCGGCCGATTCGCCGCGCCGATAGACGCCGGCTTCCTCATAACCACCGTCGTGCAGCCGCAACACGGCGACGGTGGTGAAGCTCGACGCATTGGCCATGGAGAATTGACTTGGGAACCGGCACGCGCGATTTTCCTTGAAATCAATATAATCGGGGCCGCGATTTCTCGCCACTGAACGTCGAGCTCGCGAACGGATTTGTCGTCTCAATCGTCGGTTGGTATGATAAGCCTCGTCATGCCGGCATTCGATGTCTGGAGGGAAAATCGCCATGAGCGAAGTGCGCTTGGTCGTGCGTGAGGCGGGGCGCGATTGGTCCGGGACGATCCATGGAAGTTGCGCGGATCGAGCCGTCGCGGCGCTCAGCGCGGACCCTGTCACGCTGGATGAACTCGAAGTCGCTGTCTCCCGATTCGCGAAGCCAACCGCTAATGGTCGCTTCTTCTCGAATCTCTCGCCAGGGCTGCGCGATGATCCGTACGACGCGGGTCTGGTCGTCATTGATCTCGTCGCGCGACTGATCGTCGTGGACTCGACCTATTCGAGCCCGGGACGGAAAGGAACCGTCGAATATCACGACGGTCGGTGCTGCACGAGAAAAAGTCTCCGTTATCACCTGGCGGACGATTGGCTCGAATCGCGCGACGGCGACCAGTGGAGGCACCTGGCCGAAAAGCGGCGGCGCGAACGGGCCGCGAAGCCGGTGCTGGACGCCCGCGCGGTGTTTTATGGCCGGCCGATGGTGGAGTTCGTGGCGCGCAACGCCTTTGCCGCGTTCGCCCGGCGCGGCGAGATTGCCGCGGCGGTCCACGCGCAGTGGGCCGAGGAGGCGCGAAAACGGCTGGCGGATGAAGCCGACGTCACGCTCGATCAGATCGACGCCGGTCGGTTGACGATCGAAGAGATCACACCGAAGACCTGGCCCTGCCAGGAGCGGTACGCGAGTCCGTTTTACGACACGCTCAGTGAGATTCATTCGGCCTGGCTCCTTTCGCCGCGCGACGACCTGGGCGGGGCCTGCCCTCGTGAGATCGCGCTCGACCGGCGCGGCCACCTCACGTGGGATCTTCAGGACCGGTGCGAACAGTGGTCTCTGATGGACGAATGCCCGCGCGGGCTGGCGGAGTCGTCGCACGCTTTCCGGCACGGCGGCTTCGGCACGCATGAACTCGTGAAGTACTACGATCTCGTTCGCGAGCTGTTGTGGTCTTGCTGGGAACAACTCAGCGAGCTGGCGCAATCGCCAAAAATCGGGCATCGGCCCGGTTCGCTGACGGTGGGCGACTTCCTCACGGATGAAGTCCCGCGATTGGAAAGCGTCCGCGACGCGTGGCTCGACTCGCCCGATCCCGAATGCCACGGACGAACGCCACGTTCGGTCATTGACCGTGAACGGGCTCGCCTTCCCGAAGGCATGTCGGGCCACGACGCGATGATCGACCCCGACTGCCCCTGCTGCCAAATGATGGGCGAAACGTCCGGGCCGGCATTTTGGGGCCTCGATGGGAGCGGCATGGATCATGATTTCGCGTTCGACATCTCCCATCGAACGCGCGAGGAGTGGGAGGAGGAACAACGCCGTTGGGAAGAACACAGCCGCCGTTTCAATGCCGTGGACGCGCCTCACTCGGAACCGAACTGGAATCCACATGACCCGGACGTTCCATTTTAGGCGAGCTGACGATCTCACGCCGTCTTGCTCTTTCACGCGGTTTTACCCCTCTGGCAAGGCCAATGGGACAAACGAGCCGCTCCCAACGGTCGAGCGATTTTGGCCGAGCTGGTTCGCCAACGACCGGGCACCCTGCGCGGCGATGTCAGCCAGGTGGTCGCCGATCCGGGCGATGAACCACATCGAGAAGGAATAGCCCGCCAGGAGTGCAAGGGTAAGCATGGTTCGAATCCTATGGTTCGTCGTCGTTCGTTTGCCCAAGCTCAATAGCGTCGGGGCCGGGCATATCGGGGCACGGATTCCGTTCGCATTTCTCAGGCACATCCCGCGGCGTTGACCGTTCGCGGTGTTTTCCGCGGGATTACTCCTCATACGGCCCGTACGTGATTTGTGACACGTCGGCCGGAAACAAAGAGGAGGAGAGAGTCGCTCGATCGCCCACGAGCACCCTTTCCGTAGTGATCCACGCCGCAGGGAAAGCACCCCTCAAGCTGCTCCCGCCTCGCAGGCACGGCGTATAGTTACACAGCGGTGAATGGTGGCCGTTCTTTGCCGACCGCCTGTTGCCGTTGCCCATTCAGACCCACGAGGAATTCCCGAGTGATCGAGGTCAATGATTTCCACAAGGCTTTCGCCGGCCAGGTCGCCGCGCGAGGCATTACCTTTCACGTCGAGCCGGGTGAGCTGCTGGCGATCATCGGGCCCAACGGCGCGGGTAAAACGACCACGATGCGCGCGATGGCGGGGATCATTCCGGCCAGCCGCGGGCGGTTGTCGATCACCGGCTTTGATGTCGAGGCCGACCCAATCGCCGCCAAGTCGCGACTCGCGTTCGTGCCCGACGACGCGCCCTTGTTTCCCGACCTGACCGTCGAGGAACACCTGTCTTTCTACGCGAGCATCTACCAAGTGAGCGACGCTCACTCAAAGGCCCTCGGGTTGCTCGACGCCTTTGAGCTGACCCCGAGACTCCGCACGCCCGCCGGCAATCTCTCGCGTGGTACGCGGCAAAAGCTGGCCATCTGCTGTGCCTACCTGCACGATCCCCAGGCCATCCTTTTCGACGAGCCGCTCACGGGTCTCGACCCGCAGGGAATTCGCGTCTTCAAACGGTCGTTGCAAGAGCGCGCCTCACAAGGTGCCGCGGTGGTCATCAGCTCACACCTGTTGGCGATGGTCGAAGACTTGTGTACGCACGTCCTGATCCTGGCCGGCGGAGCGCAGCGATTCTTCGGACCGATCGACGAACTGCGGACGAGCTTCGTTCACGTTGACGAAGCCGCGAGTTTGGAGGACATCTTCTTCGCCGCCACTTCCCCATGACCACGATCGTCTTCCACCCGGCGATGATTCAATTATTGCGGCTCCAAAGCCGCGGCCGACGCCGTCGTATATGGCGAAGGTTTTGCCAGACACGGCGGCTGGTCCTCTCGGCGATTGCCTGTGTTCTGGCCGTCGTCTGGCTCGGCAATGCGGCCATGACGATCTGGCTCCGCGAAGCGGCCTCCCCGGAAAAGCTGAGTGCGCTGTTGTCGTTGGGACTGGTGCTCTACACCGGTTGGCACTTCACGAAAGCGGCCTTCTTCCGCCCCGAAAGTCCGTTCGACTGGGCACCGGCCGAACGCGAGCTCTTGGCCGCGATGCCGCTACGGCCACGCGACCTGGTGACGTACCAGCTCGCCTCGGTCACCGTGACGACGATTCTCAAGGCGGGACTGTTCACGCTCCTGCTGTTGCCCGATTTACGTTGCGTGCCGCTGGCCCTGATGGGTTTGTTGATGGTGATGATGGTGTTGGAAATGCTCCGCATGGCAGTGGAGATCGCCACGTGGGGCATGGACCGCTCGGCCTTTCTGGCCTACCGCGCGGCGGTCGTGGCGGGGCTGGTGGCGGGAGGATTCGCGGTCGGCGCGGTCATCGTGCGCGAAGACGCCTTCGGTGGCTGGACCCAGGCTGGTGAGAGACCCGTCCAACGCCTCTTGGACATCCTCGTGCAACTGGACGCTTCGGTCATCGGCTATGCGGCGCTGCCGTTCAAACCGTTCATTGACATGACCTTGGCCGATCATATGACCATAGCCAATGCGGGGATGGCCGCGGCGGCATTAGGGACCGTGATGGGGCTTGCCACCGCCGTCATCGGTTTGTACGCCATGACCGCTCGGCGCGTGGCCAACCGAGAGAGACGCAACTACCGCACGGATGCCGCGGCCCATGGCTTGTTCGCGGGCTCGACCCGACACGAGCCTGGACTGGCGCTCAGCGCCGCGTTTCCACCGCCGCTACGGCGCATCCCGCGCTGGGGCGGCGCCGGTCCGCTGGCCTGGCGGCAACTCGTCGGCGCCCGACGTCGATGGGGTAGCCTGTTGACGGCGATGATCGCCCCCGCGGTCATCGCCTGTGCCACTTGCTTCGTCATCGCGGACCCCCACATCGCGTTTCTCGTAACTACGGGCACTCTGGCGTTCTACACGTTTTTGCTATTGCCGACCGCGATCCGCTTCGATTTCCGCCGCGATCTTGATCGGTTGGCGACGCTCAAGGGCCTGCCGATTTCGCCTGTCGCGGCCGCCATCGGCCAGACGCTGGCGCCCGTGCTGATTACGACGCTGTTTCAGTGTGGCGTGTTGATCTTTGTGGTCGTCGCGCGGTTGCTTCCGCTAAACCACTTGTTCATGGCGATGCTGGTGATGACCCCCTTGAACCTACTGGTCTTCGGCCTCGAAAACCTCATTTACCTGCTCTACCCCTACCGCGTGCGACAAGAGGGACTGGAGATCTTCGTGCGAACGATGCTCGTGTTCACGGGCAAGGGCCTGCTGTTTACCGTCGGATTGGGCGCCATTTCCGCCTGGGGCTTCGCCGCCGCTGCCTTGACACGTGAGATCTCGGCTTTGACCGGAAGGGCGATCAATTCTTACGCCGTCTTTTCCGCGGGCGTGATCGCCGGACCTTCCATATTGGCGGCGATCGTGCTCTACGGCTTGTACCGGACTTATCGCAACATGGACCCAATTGAAGACATTCCACGATAATGCAACCATGGCCAAACCCAAGCACGCCTCCGGTGCGTGAACGGTCACCCGTCGGCGATATCTTCCGGACAGACACCACACCACAACGCCGCGCCGGCGATCACGATGGCGCCGGCGACCGCCAGGCCCATGCGCCAACCGGTGTCTTCGCCGTAATGTTCGGCGAAGATGCCACTCAAGAGCGGCGTGACGTAAGGAGACAGGGTGCCGCCCACGTTGCCCCCGGCGTTCATCAAGGCGCCCGTCGTGCCGCCATAGCGGCCGCCGAGTTCAATACCCGTCGTCCAGAAGGCGCCTTCGCAAGCCCCGATCAGGCCGGCGGCGATGGTGAACGCCCCCAGCGTGACCCGCGGGTCCGGAGCCAGCAACCCGAGCTCGAAAACGACACCGCTGCCGATCATGGTAAGCATCGGGACCAGGGCCCTCCGCATTCGGAACTTCAATGACCGCGACGCGAGATCGGTCAACCAGCCGCCGCAGACCATGCCAATACCCATCACCAGCATGATCAGCGTCGCATAGCCACGGGCCACCGACCGGTCCTGGTGCTGGATCGTCTCGAAAAAGTATTCAATCCAGTAGAAAAACAGGTACTGAAAATAGCCCTGCGCCGCGTAGCTGAGCGTCAGGCAAATCACGCTGGGCCGACGCAGCACCGACAACGCGCCGCTGAAATCCATGGTCCCGCGAGAATGGACGCCCGCTGGGTCCAGGGTCGCGAGCGGCGAACGGGTCCCCAGCGTCCAGACGATGGAAACGACCAAGGTCGTGCCGCCGGTGGCGACAAACGCCAGCGGCCAACCAAACCGGTCCATCAGCAGCCCCACGACGGTGTAGGTCGCGGCGATTCCCACGCAGGCGGCAGACGTGACCAGCCCGTTGGCCAGCGATTTCGCAATCCGGGGGATCCGCTCGGACACCATCTGGGCCGAGGCGGGATGCAGCGGTGCGTTGACTACTCCCAGCATCGATCGCACCACCAGCAAACCCAGCCACAGTGACATGGCATCGCCGGCAACGAAGCCCGTGACCCCGGTCAGAGCGACCAACGCCGCCGAGCCGAAGCCCCACAGCGTCAGCGCCGCCCGGCTGCCGAAGCGGTCGATGAACCATCCACCGGGCAACATGGCCAATGTGTAAAATGCCAGAAACGCGGAGTAGACCAGCCCCATCTTGTCGGGGGTGACTCCTTGTTCGGGAATGATCCACTCGCTGCCGGCCACGGAGATTGCGATGCGGTTGAAATGCCCGCAGGCTACGACGAGCATCAGCAGGGGCACAGTCCTAAGCAGGCCGCCGGCGGTCGCGGATGAGTCAGAGTTCCTCATAGAGCTCCAGGATGTTCCCTTCCGGGTCGCTGAAGAAAACGGTCCGGTGCCCCCACTCCTGGTCCCGCGGCGGGTCCAGCACGGTAACACCCTGCCGCGCGAGTTCTTCGTGGCAGGCATTCACGTTGCCGGGCGGGACGCGAAACGCGATCTGCACTCCCGGCGAGCCCGGCCCTGCCGACTGACCATCGTAGGCCCGCGTGCGTTTGCGCAAGCAAAACGTGACCGAACCGGCCTCCATGGCGATGACCGTCGGTGTCTCGACTCGGACGCGGAAATCAAACAGGCTGCGATAGAAGGCGGCCATCCGCGGCAAGTCGTCGCACAACACGATCACATAGTCGAGCTGTCGTATGTTCTTAAGCATGGGTCATCCCAGCATGCCGCGCCGGCGGCCGGCGGGCAAGGGAACTCCCTTGCGGAACTTTCTCATTTATGGAGAATAACCGGAGTTCGAGAAGCGAAACGCACGGTTGATCGTGGTCTCGATTGAAAATCCCAGCGATGCCCAAAAGACGCAGGCCGAGTTTCCCGAGCTTACCGTCGTGGCCGATTATGACCGGAACCTGATCGACGCCGTCTCGGCGCTTCACGCGCAGTCGGCGCCTGACGGGGGCGACACGGCCGCTCCAACCACGATCCTTGTCGATGGCAATGGAACGGTGCGCTGGCTCTTCCGACCAGACCGGGTGTTCACGCGCCTCTCGCCGGCACAGTTGCTCGCGGCTTTCGATGAACATCTGCGTGAGGGCCCTCGCTCGGATAGCCTGCCGTCGACGGCAAGCGGTGATCGTGAGCCAAAGGGATGATCGATTACTCGTGAAGGCCACGCATTCATGGATCATTACCAGAAAAACCGGGTCAAGCCGAGAACGAGCTGGCTTCGGTTCTGGCTGAAGGCCTTGCTCCCGCCGCTGGTCATCGGCGGCCTGTCCCTGGCCCTCTACCGCTACTGGGACGATTGGAGGAAGCAACGGCCGCCGTTCATCGAGTACGACGTTGCACCGTATCGCGTGGCCTTCATGACGTTTGTCAATGACCTCAAGCGGGAAAACCTGGGTCGCGCCTACGATTCGACATCGGCCCAGTTCAAGCGGCATATGAGTCGTAGCGAGCTTGAGATCCTCATTTACACGTACCCAAGATTGGCGGAGATCGAGCTTTTCGAAGACGGAGGATTCATCGGAGCGGATCTGAATCGCACGGCCGACGATTGCGAGATCAAATCGATCAATGACAGGGACGCCGGTTTGCGAAATTGGATGACCGACATCGTGCGAATTCGGGAAAGGGACGGACGAGGGATTGAAGTTTGGGTCTGGGTCGTGATGGACGACAGCTTCTTCCATCGCCGGCCACCAGCGCCAAGGGTCGAGGAAATTCAAGTCCGGGAAATCAGCAAAGCCCAATGGCAAAGCGAATCCCTACCCGGCTTGCTGCCAAGGTGGGAGAGGGAGTAGGCTCACTAAGCAAGGTCGCCTCGGCCGATCGCGCCGCCGGCCGCCGCGGCCCCGCCGCTGCTGGCCACATGCATGCCGGGAAGGAAGTGCGGCCGTGGGACCGGGTGCGGGCGGCTTTCGATCGCACGCACGATGTATTCGGCCGCGCGGCGCGAAGCGCCGCCGTGCCCGGTGCGCACCTTGAGCCGCACCAGCTCCGCCACGCGACGGCCGCGTTTGGCCTCGTCGGTGAGCCACTCGATCACGTGCGCGGCTATTTGGCGCGAACGGTCTTCGCAGGTCAGGTACTCGGGGAACAGCACCCGCTCGGCGCCTGGCTGATTTGGATCGTAGGGTGTCAGGTCCTTGGGAAACAGCTCGTCGGCTACCAGCAGATTGACCAGCGTGATGTACTTCACCTTGCGGAAGAGCGATTGCACGAAATAGGCGACGCGGCCGATCCAATAGAGCACGACGGTCGGCTTACCGTGGTACAGTAGTTCCAACGACACCGAGCCCGAGACGGCCATGCAGCAGTCGGCCAGCTCGATCAACTCCGGCGTCCGCCGCAGATGGACCTCGAGGGGAAGCGCGCTGGCGGCCGCAAGCCGCCGCGCTAGCTCGGCCTGGTGCGGCTTGAAGCTGGCCACGGCGAACCGCGCGTCGGGCACCGCCTCGCGAACCAGCGCGGCGGCCCTGAGAAACCAGTGCAAGTTGTGTTCGACCTCCTGCGTTCGGCTGCCGGGCAGGATCGTCACCAGCGGGCCCGGCTTGACGATCTCGCGGTCGAGGAAGTCCTGGTCGAGCGGCTGCCGGCGAACTTCGTCGAAGTACGGGTGGCCGATGAAGGTGGCGTTGCAGCCGCGCTGGCGAAACCAGGCTTCTTCGAAGGGCAGGCTGCAAAGCACATGGTCGACGAACCGCCGCATCTTCCTCACGCGCCAGCTTGCCCAGGCCCAAATCTGCGGCGGAGCATAGTAAAACACGGGAATGCCGTGGGCCTTGGCCCGCCGGGCAATCCACCAGTTGAAGCCCGGATAATCGACCAGCACCACGGCGTCGGGTCGTTGGTGGCGGAAGTAGCGGTCGGCTCGGGCGACCAGGGCCAGGAACTTGTGCAAGTTCAGGAGTGCGCGCAGCAGCCACATCACGGCCAAGAGCGTGAGATCGGCGTGCAGCTCGCAGCCGGCCGCGGCCATTTGCGGACCGCCGTAGCCGACCGCCCGCGCGTCGGGCCGCCGCGCGCGGATCGCGCGGATCAGGTTTGCGGCGTGCAGATCGCCGCTCGGCTCGCCTACGGAAAAGAAGATTTTCACGGGGCGGAGTATCCCACAACCCCGCCGGCCCAGAAAGTGCAGTTTTTAAGGGGGATGAGGGGATAAGAGGATGGCAAGGGATGATAGCAAACGTCAACCGGACGACGTTGCGTATCAGGACCAGAAATTCCACCAGGGCATGGGCGGTATGTACAAGTCGAACACGTCCGCTGGAAACGGCGCCGAGTCGCTCGAGCGGCAAGTAGGGGTGATCCGTTTCAAATTCGCAAAATCGGCTTGGAGTTGCCGGTTGCCGGGCGATCTTCGCGGTACGCTCAATCGCCCTTGCCACGCTTCTTTTTTCGCTTGACGGGCTCAGGTTTTTTCAAGATCTGCATCGGCACGACCACGAGGTTTGGCGTCAAGTACCCCGCGTCGCTTTCCGTTATCCGTCTGCCTTTAATCAGTGCTGGTCTACTGCTTTTCGGCGACAGATCGGGTTTCCTGTCGCGATTCGCCTTGCTTAGCTTATCGTTGTTCTTCGCCATCTGTAGTCTCCGCGTCAAAATGCTGGCGCGCCAACTCCTCGCCGTCCGCAAACACGAGATGCCCCGGTTAGATGGCGACCGGGGCGTCGCTTAGGCTCTGCCCCGGCCACTGTGAATGTCTCATGCTGGGCCGCGTGTAGTATACTCTCGCCGCGACGCGAATCGTAGCTGTTTCGACAGTCCGCCTCCCAGCCGTTCCCGTGCGCCTTGCACTCGCCGCGGTGTGTGCATAACCTTGACGGTCGACGCTTCGTGCGTCGTCCTCCCGCCCGATTATAACCCCGAAGGCCCGCCCGACGATGCTCCTCTTCGACGCCCATCTCGACCTCAGCATGAATGCCCTGGAATGGAACCGCGACCTGACGCGGCCGGTGGCCGAAATCCGCCGGCGCGAGGCGGGTCGCACCGACAAGGTCGACCGAGCCCAGGGGACCGTGGCGCTGCCCGACATGCGCCGTGGGCATGTAGGTCTCTGCGTCGCCACGCAGATCGGCCGCTACGTCACGCCTGGTAATCCGCTCCCTGGTTGGCACTCCCCCGAAATCGCCTGGGCCCAAACGCAAGGACAACTGGCCTGGTACCGGGCCATGGAAGATGCGGGCGAAATGGTGCAAATCAGCGACGCCGCCGGACTGGCGCGGCACGTCGCGCTCTGGAGCGATAACCCGCCGGCTAACGCTTCGATCGGGTACATCCTTAGCCTTGAAGGGGCCGACTCGATCCTGACGCCAAAAAACCTTGAACGGCATTGGGAGCAGGGCCTGCGGGCAATCGGGCCGGCGCACTACGGACCCGGCACGTACGCGACGGGCACGCACACGACCGGAGGGCTGGAGCCGCGCGGCCGCGAGCTCTTGGCCGAGATGGACCGGCTCGGTTTCATCCTCGATGTCACGCACCTCTCCGACGAGTGCTTTTGGGACGCGCTCGATTGCTTTGGCGGTCCCGTCTGGGCCAGCCATTCGAACTGCCGCGCGCTCGTGCCCGACCAGCGGCAGTTCACCGACGATCAGCTCAGGGCGCTGATCGCGCGGGGCTCGGTCATCGGCGCGGCGCTCGATGCCTGGATGATGGTGCCGGGCTGGATTCGCGGCAAAACGACGTCCCGGGAATCGGGCGTGACGCTGGAGCACATGCTCGATCACATGGAGCACGTCTGCCAACTGGCGGGCAACGCGCGGCACACGGCAATCGGCACCGATCTGGACGGCGGGTACGGTCTGGAGCAATCGCCCGGCGATCTCGACACGATTGCCGACCTCCAACGCCTGCCCGGCATGCTCCGCCGCCGCGGCTTCAGCGAGGCCGATATCGAATTGGTCTCGCACGGCAATTGGGTGCGGTTCTTGAACGAGGCATGGAAGAGATAACCGCACACTATCGCACGCCGCGCGCAGCAAAGAAAATAGCGGCCCGCCAAAAGCCTAGGATTCTTGCTCGATGACTCTTGCGACGCGGCTTCCGTGGGGCCGCAGTACACGGCAAAGTAGTAGGCACACGCCGTGTGGCTTGCTAAAACCGACGCGTTGCCGCGTTTAGTGGTAGATCGCAGTTTTGTTCCGCCACGACGGAGCTTGCCTCCGTCGAGCGATGATTGACTGCTAGAACCCATCGCCGATCCCACCCATTTTTCCGCTCACGCATTTTGCGTTCGCTGCCGCCTCCGGCGGCAGCGAACGCAAAATGTAGAGGCGGAGGGTGCATTCTGCGGGCGCTGCTAGCTTCCAGTCATCGTT
>DATLQY010000814.1:0-4040 GCA_035534975.1 Pirellulales bacterium | reverse complement strand
CTCAATCGCAGTGATCGGACAGCCCAGGCGCAACCGCTCACCGAGTTTGGCCGCGAACGTGTCGGTCATCAATTGGTTGCCACCGCGAAGCCGGAAGACTTCACGTTTGAAGGCCGGCAGGCGGCGCATCTTTTGAATCGCCTGTTGCCATAGGCGGAACAGAGCAGAATGGTCGCTGGCGCGCGAGGCAGGAGTGCCATCTCCCCGCCGCGCGCCGCAGAAGTGAATGGCCGCGTCACTGGCGCCGTCCTTGATGAGCAATTCTCCCGCGGTCACCTGATCCAGATCATCGAGGCCGGCGCCAAACGGCTCGTATTCGTCCTTGAAGGCGTCCAGGTACGGCCCGAAGTAGAGCAGCGGAAGTTCTGTCCAGCCGCGCTCGACGATGAACTCAATCTCGCGGCGGCGGAAGCCGAAGGCTTGCAGCACGGCCCGGTCTTGAAGCTGCTCTTCGTCGTACCACTTGCCGTCGATCCGCCGGAGCATGTTCAACCGCCGCGGATAGGGAATCACCGGTAGCTTGAATTTG
Organism: Pirellulales bacterium; assembly: GCA_035534975.1. Lineage (GTDB taxonomy): Bacteria > Planctomycetota > Planctomycetia > Pirellulales > JAICIG01 > DATKSN01. Next base: position 3,511 of record DATLQY010000814.1, on the reverse strand, counting down.
TCCACGTACTTCCAGTATTGCGTGTATCCCGGTTTCGTGAAGTGCTCGGCCCCCACGTCGGCATACAGGCCATCGGGCAACGGATCGTGAATCGTCCGCACGTGCCCCCCAGCGCGGCCGGAGGCTTCCAGGACGGTGACATCGTGGCCGAGTTCCATCAATTCATAGGCGCAGCATAACCCGCCGATCCCTCCCCCCGCGACCAGTACGTTTTTCCGAGGGCCTTTTGCTCCGGCGGCAGGCGGTGCGGCGGCCTGAATCCGCGAGGTCGACATGGCAAGAGCACCCAGCGCACCGAACTCAAGAAACTCACGGCGCGATTGCCGGTCGCACAACCGCCGCGTCGGACCTTGGATCGTGAGCATGGCATCCTCCCGCAAATGAATGCTGACCATCAACCGTGCAGGGCCTTATCGAGCACGCGATACGCTACTTCTCCGCGCCATTGGTGCTCGCCGTCGTGCCGATCAAGGTAAACCTGGTCGGCGGCGTCAAGCGCTGAATAAACAGCTTGCCCAGGTATTGCAACTGCATGTTGACGGTCGTACACAGGTCGTCGCGCTTGGCCGAGTAATTGCCGAATCGCCGACCGAATGGCGTCAGGCACGGCGCCACAACAACGTAACCGCGCCGCACCAACTGTCGGCCATAGTCGCCGAACAGCGCAATCTCCGCGCGGCACTCGGGCGTGTCGTCGATGCCGACCACATAGTCATGGGCGAATTTGCTATGGCCGTGCAGGGCCGCAATTCCCGGCGATTCATTTCTGGCGTCGCGCGGCAACAGGAGGTAGAACGGCACCGGCGCGATCCCCGCAGCGGTCAGGACGCGTTCCTCGCGGACATGGTCCGAGAGTTCGACGCGCCGCTCCAACTGGCAATCCCATTTTTCCGGTGGTCGATAAGGGCCCAGCATTTCGTCGAGTTTAGCGGCGAACCGGGCCTGCCACCGGCGAGCCTCGTCGGCCGTGCTTCCGCGAAACTGCATCGCCAGCGGCGCCACGGTTGCGAGCGATTGCATGCGCTCGCCGACCGGCGGCACCCTTATAGATGGCTCGGCCGCGGTGAGGCGGTCGGGGCGACCGGCCGCGAACAACGATGCGGCCGAAGCCTGCAAAAAAATGCGGCGGTGCATGTGTGTTTCAGCTCGTGTGCAAGACACCAAGGCAGGCCAATAGGTCGTGAACGAGGCTGGCGGCGCAGTTCACGTCAAGTAAGCACGGCTTTCAGCCGGGAGGCAAGCATGGGAATCGAAGGTTAGGCGGGAAGGAAGGCGGGTAGCACGGTCATACAGAGTAGCGGCTTGACTAGAACGTGTCAATTCTTTGGCGTATTCGCCAGTTGTTGTCGCTCCGCAGCCCCGGCACGACTGCGGTCCGCTGAGGGTAGGGACGCGGAGCGTCCGCGGAGCCGTTCGGGGCACCCGCGCAGCGGGTCGGCAGAGCGTGGGAACGAGTAGCGCAGCGGCCGTTTACGTGTTCCCACGCAGAGCGTGGGAACGAGTAACTCCACGTAGACCTCCACGGTTTGACTGCCTCTGAGCCTGACCTATAGTTCCCTCGTGCCCGCGTCGGGAGAGGGATGCGGGCGCCTTGGGGCGCGGCAGGGATAGCTGGGAGCTTGAGGGGACCCTGCCGCGCCTGACTTTTATTCGGACGCGCTTAAAGGTTAGCGCGTATTTTTCATGGTCCCATACCAACCCGCGGCGCTAGCAAGGTTCAGCGTTGAACGTACCTTGCTTGCGCCGCGGGTTGGGGTGACGTCAGGCGCGCCCCGTCGCCGCGCCTTCACGCTGGTCGAGGCCCTGGTCTCGATGTCAATCACCGCCATGGCGGGGTCCGCCGTGCTGCTCGGCGTGGCCGGGGCGATCGACGCCACCGACCTGAACCTCGAACAGTCGATGGCCGCCGGCATGGCGCAACAACTGATGGACGAAATCGCCGGTAAACGCTACATGCCCCAGGCCGGCAATCCGTATGCCGTCAATCTCGGCCCCGACGGCGGGGCGCTGGCCGGCCCCGGTCGCAGCCAATTCGACGACCTGGGCGATTACAACGGACTGCGCACGCAGCCCCCCACCGACGGTTGGGGCGTCGTGCTTGGCACCGGCGACGGACAGGGTGGGCAGCGCAACGTCGACTTCCAGACCGCACCCGGCTATTTCAGCCGCTGGCACCAATCGGTCGACGTCTATTACGTCAGCGATTCCAACCTGACCCAGGCACTGCCATTCGGATCGACCAGCAATCACCGCGCGGTCCACGTGCAGATTCTCGTCGACGATCCGGTGAAGGGACCGCAACCACGTGCCGATTTGACGCGAGTATTCGCCTATGTGCCAGGTTCGTAATCGCGCGGCGCGTCGAGGGATGACGCTCGTCGAATTGTTGCTGGCCGTTTCGATCCTGGGGATCATGGCCGGAGCCATCACCGGTTTGGCCTCGGCGGTGCAGCAAAGTTCCAGCTACTCACAGGGCTACGGCACCGCCACCCAGCACGCGCGCGTGACGCTCGAACGCATCAGCCGCAACGTCGGTGAAGCCACGGCCATCGACCCGTACCCGGGGGCCGTGGTCGTCAGCACGACGCTGAACGGCTTCGGATATCCCGACATGCTCGTCGTCTGGCACCCCAACGGAGCGCCGGCCAATCCGGCGGGGCCGCCCTTGTTGAGCGAAGTCGTGATCTACTGTCCCGACCCGAGCAATCCCTACCAGTTGCTCGAGGTGACCCTGCCGGGCAACAGCACGCCGATTCCTCTGAATAGCGCGTCATTGAACACGCCTGCATGGCAGAGCCAGCTCGCGGGCCTGGTGGCATCGGCGTCGAGCAACCGTGTACCGTTGACCAATCTGGCGCGGGCAGCCTCGGTCAACAGCGCCAACCTGCGGGCGGCGATCCGGTTCGAGACCGAGATGCACCCGACCGACTCCGAATGGGCCGAGTACCAGGCGGGAACGGCGGCTTGGAATTCGCTGAGTTGGGCTCAGGGAATCTGCGGCTCGCAGACCGGCCTGCGGCAGGTCGCGGTCCGTTGCGAATTGCAACTTCTCCCCGCTCAAGCCGCCGGAACACTCGATCCGACCAGCCAACAGGCGATACCGTTCCTTGGGTCCGCCGCGTTCTGTTACCAGCTGCACCAATGAAGGATGAAGGATGAAGGATGAAGGATAGGGATGAAAGCCAAGAAAAAGTGGTGGCTGGTGGCAGAGCGTCAGCGAGGCCCCGGCGGCTGGCTAGCCGGGGCATTGCTGACTCTCTGCCCCAGCCACCGTGAATGTCTCAGCTCGACAAGGTGGTTCTGTTACCAACCGCACCAATAAGTGTTGCCGTCCGACTCAATCTCATCATCTCATTATCTCATCACCCCATGATTCCGTCATTCCTGAACAACGTCTATCGATGGACTGCGGCAACTAATCGACGTTCCGCCTTATCCGTAGATAGGACCGTGCGCACCCCACGCCGGCGCCGCGACCGCCGTGGCATGACCATCGTGTTGGCGATGGCCT
>DATLQY010000813.1:0-14064 GCA_035534975.1 Pirellulales bacterium | reverse complement strand
GATGGTGGGCCGTCGCTCGCCCAAGGCGAGCTTGTCCCACCCTACAATGAGACATTCACGGTGGCTGGGACAGAGCCAAGGCGATGTCCCGGTCGCTATCGAGCCGGGATTATTCATGGTTCCACACCAAGAGCGCAGCGCAAGCAAGGCCCAGCATTCCACTTACCTTGCTTGCGTGACAAATGTCGCATAGTCGGCCGCGTGCGGTATAACTTGACGATGACACAACCCGACCCAATACTTCCGGCATCCGAGGCGCGCGAGGTCCGCAACGTGCGCCTGACCTTCGACGGAGATGAGGTCCTCTGTGTCGAAGGCCAAACGCTCGCCGCCGCGTTCCTGGCGACAGGGCGGCGAGCTTGGCGATTCACCTCCCGGCGCGGGGAGCCCCGCGGCGTTTTTTGTGGCATGGGCATCTGTTTTGATTGCCTCGTCGAGGTCGATGGTCGTCCCAACGTGCGGGCGTGTCTGACACCGGCGGCCGAGGGAATGCGAGTCGAAACCCAGCACGGGGCCGGTTCGTGGGAGGCGCCGGCGTGATCCGTCATCGCCTTGTCATCGTGGGTGCCGGCCCGGCGGGTATGGCGGCCGCCGTCGTCGCGGCCGACGCGGGGTTGAAGCCGCTTTTGATCGACGAGCACCCCCGCGCCGGCGGACAGATTTATCGTCAGCCGCCCACCGCGCTGGCTTTGAAAGTACCCGCGCCCACCAACCGCGCCGCGCGGCGAGGGGCCGAATTGCTCCGCCGGTTTCACGCCCAGTCAGGTCGAATGACGGTCCTCGCCAACACGCGGGTCTGGACGATCTTCGGCCCTCGGCAGTTGGGTATCCAGGGAGACCAGGGTCGGGAAACGATCGAGGCGGAGCAGTTGATCTTGGCCCCGGGCGCTTACGAGTACGTGCCTCCCTTTCCCGGCTGGACTTTGCCCGGCGTCATGACGCTCGGCGGCGCCCAACAGATGGTCAAGACGATGGGGGTCTGCCCCGGCAAGCGGGTGTTGATCGCGGGCACCGGCCCTTTTCTGTTGGTCGTCGCCGAGCAATTGCACAAAGCGGGAATGGAAGTGGTTGGAGTGGTGGAAGCGGTCACGACCGCCGAAGCCATCCGGGCCCTTCCGCGCATGCTGGAGTACCCGAGTCTGCTTGGCGAAGGCCTCGGGTACCTCAATCGTCTGCGCAGGGCGCGCGTTCCGATGTACCGAGGAGAAGTCGTCGTCGAGGCCCGCGGCGACACGGAGGTCCGTGAAGTCGTGGTGGCGCGGTGCGACGCGCAATGGCGCGGCGACCCTTCCCGCCGCCGTACATTCGTGGTGGACACGTTGTCGATCGCCTACGGGTTCGTGCCTCGCACCCAATTGCCACAATTGGCCGGCTGCCGGATGCGGTTCGTAAACGAGTTGGGTGGCTGGATTCCCGAGACCGACGAGAACCTTCAAACGAGTGTTCCAGACGTTTGGGTGGCGGGGGACGGGGGCGGCGTCGCCGGAGCGCTCGTGGCCGAGGAAGAGGGAACTTTGGCCGGGCTTGCGGCGAGCCATCAACTGGGCGCGCTCGATTCCGCGACGTTCGAGCGGGCACGAATCCCGGTGGTCCGCCGATTGCACCACTTGCGGCGTTTTCGCGCCGCACTCGATCGTCTCTCACGCATCAGGCCGGGACTGACCACGATACCGACTCCCGACACGATCGTCTGCCGTTGCGAGGAGCTCACGCAGGCCGAGGTCGAGACGGGAATCAACTTCGGCGGTACGGACCTTCGCACGCTGAAGGTCATGACGCGGCTGGGCATGGGAGCTTGCCAGGGTTGCATGTGTTGGCCGGCCGCCGCGCGTTGGATCGCCGCTCGCTGGGGAAAGTCGGCCGAACAAATCGGTCCACTGAGCGTGCGGCCGCCGATCGCGCCCGTTTGCATCGGCGATTTGGCGCGACAAGAGGGAATGGCGGATGGTCCCTGGGCGGTCCCGCTGGGACCTTCAGCGGAGGCGCCCTCATGAGCCGACTGCCCGATTGCATCGTGGTCGGTGGCGGCGTGATTGGCTGCGCGGTCACCTACGAATTGGCCAAACGGTCGGTCCCGGTGCTGCTGGTCGATCAGAGCCTGCCCGGCCGGGCAACCTCGGCCTCCGCCGGCGGTCTGTGGCCCATCGGGGAGGCCGTCGGATTGGGCTGCGGCGTGATCTACCATTCAGCCCAAACCAATACCCAGCCCTCGACCAACGGCGTGGTTCCCGGTCCCGACGCACTACCCGACGTTTTTCGTGATTTCCTCGTTCGGAGCAATGCTTGTTTTCCGGAGCTGGCCGACGAATTGCAGGCGCGGTCGAATCTCGACATTGAATACGCTCCGGGCGCGGGCCTGATCTTCGTGATCGAAGGCGAACCGCAACGGGCCTTCGTCGAGCACGTCACTCGCTCGCTGCCCCCCACCGTCGATTACGAGGTCCTTTCGGCCGAAGCCGTGGCCAGGCTCGAGCCCAGGCTAAGCCGCGACATCGTCGGCGGGGTCCTGTTGTCCGGTGAACACCAGGTCAACCCGATGTTGCTGGCCGAGGCCTACAAGCGAGCGGCCATCCAGTTAGGGGCCCGGTTTCGTCCGCACCTCGCGGTGACCGGGATTCGCCGGCAGGGCGACCGCGTCGTAGGCGTCGAGGCGGGCACGGAGTTTTTGCCCTCTGGCGCCGTGGTCAACGCGGCGGGCGCTTGGGCCGCGAGGCTGGCCGCGACCGCGGGTATGGAACTGCCCGTGTTTCCCGTGCGCGGGCAGATCGTGCTCACCGAGACCATGCCGCGCGCGTTGAACGCCTGCCTCAGCACGTCGTCCTGCTACCTGCTCCAGAAGGCGCACGGCGAAGTGCTCATCGGAAGCACCACGGAACACTGCGGTTTCGACGTGGGGGTCACGCCGGAGGGTATTCACTCGCTGTGCCGCGGGGCGGTCCGAACGGTACCGATGCTGAGCCGGGTGGGCATCAAGCGCGTCTGGGCCGGCTTGCGCCCTGGCACGCCCGACGAACTGCCGATCCTGGGGCCGGGTGGCGGACTGGACGGCTATTTCAACGCCACGGGGGGGTTTCGCACGGGTATCGTCGCATCGCCCTTGACGGGCCGGGTCGTGGCCCAATGGGTCAACGGCGAAAGTCCGTGCTGCGATCGCGACGCGTTTTTGTCGGACCGGTTCGGCCCGCGGCAGATTGGAGCGCGGTACATTGGAGCACAGTCATCGCCAGCGGTCAGCCTTGACCAGCAATCGGGTCAGGGGCAACTCGAAGCCGGGTAAAAGCGGGGTGCGGCTCGTACCGGTAATTCTGGTCGGCCTCATCAACGGCGTCGAATTCCTCCGGCGTGAGGGCAATTCCAGCCAGCTCCGGTCCCAGGACGATCGTCGATGTCGCCAATGTCGTCATGGATCGCATCCGCTATCGCTCATTCGCTCAAGACCGAGGCCGGTCGTTCGCTCTGATTTGCTCCTTGATCCACTGTAACGCAAGGCAGCCAAGAAAACCACCCGTGCGTGAGACGACTCGACCTGAACTTCGATTCGAGGTATCTTTACTCCACTCCGACAACTTGCTCGAACGCGGGAGTGCTCCAGTGACTCGGTTTCGTCTGTTCTTTGTCGCCTTGGCATGTTCGATCGGGTGCGACCGCTCGGCGCCAAATCCGCCGGCCGTGGTCGCTGCGGACGAGAACGTCGGCGGCGGCGCCAAATCGCGCGTCGCGGTCAAGTTGGCGTTGAACTGGTATCCCGAAGCCGAGCACGGCGGCTACTACGCCGCACTGAAGCAGGGCTACTACCGCGAGGCCGGGCTCGACGTCGAGATCGTCAAGGGAGGGCCCAACGCGCCCGTGATTCCGCTGGTGGCGAGGGGCAACATGGCCTTCGGCATTTCCAACGCCGACGGCCTGTTGCTGGGCCGCGCGCAAGACGCGCCCGTCGTCGCGCTGATGGCCCCGTTGCAAACCAGCCCGCGCTCGATCATGGTGCATGAAAGCTCCGGCATCGACGACTTCGCCGACCTGGTCAAGCTCAAGACCTTGGCCGTAAGCGACTCGCAACCCTTTTTCCGTTTCCTCTCCAAGCGCGTGCCGCTGGCCGGCGTGACCATCGTGCCCTATCAAGGGACCGTGGCCATGTTCCTGCTCAAGAAGGACTACGGCCAGCAAGCCTACGTCTTCAGCGAACCATTTACCGCGAAGCAGGAAGGCGGCGACCCCAAGTCGCTGCTCGTGGCCGATCTGGGCTTCAATCCTTACACCAGCGTCCTCTTCACCCGGGAGACGTTCCTGAGCGAAAACGCCGAAGTCGTCCGCGGCATGGTCGCGGCCAGCATTCGGGGCTGGGAGCACTACCTCGCCGAGCCGGAAGAGACGAACCGCTACATCCACGAAATCAACCCTGAGATGGGCCTCGAGGCATTGGCCTACGGCGTCGAGGCGCTCGCGCCCCTGGTGCGCGACGAAACGGCCGATGCGCAAGGCATCGGCCGCATGTCGGCGGAGCGTTGGCAAACGCTGGCCGACCAACTCGTCGAGATCGAATCGCTCGAAGCTGGGGCCGTGCGGCCCCAGGAAGCCTTCACCACGGAGTTTCTGCCGGAATGACGTGGGGCGGGTTTCCAAGGGGCCATGTACTTCACGCGGCCGAGAACGCAAAATTTAGAGTGGGAAAATGGTTGCGCTCTCCATTTCGCAATAGCTGCCAATCATCGCTCGACGGGAGAAAGCCCTCGTTGTGCTACACCTCTTTGGCAGGGTCCGGATGTCGGTTTGCCCCGTTTACGGGGCTTCCGCGCAGCGGTATTCGGCCCGGCGTTTACGCCGGGTTCGCCAACCGCCCCACTTGACTTTTCTTCCAGCCCCGTTCACGGGGCTTCCAGGATGGCTTAAGCCAAGCAAATCGTAAGCCCCGTGAACGGGGCTGAATTCACGATAATGCGCTCCCGTTTTCCCCGGCATGAATGCCTTAGGGTTACCGGTTTCTAGAGCTGATTTTTCGCGGTTGTCCGCGTGGCTCATTGCCGGTGTCGGCGTCGGCAACCCGTTACCTTAGTTGATTTTCCTTTTACGATGCTTGATCCATCGGCGCGCGCGTCTCGTAGCACAGATAGTCGGGGGTCTGCAGGACGAGGCCCCCGGGGATGCTCGCGACGTGCGGAGAAAAGCTTCGTCGCATGAACTCAGTAGCCTATCGCGGCAAGGCCGTCGCGTTGAGGCGACTCGGTTCCTACGTCGAACCAACCGGTGGCGGCGGCTCCCACCGGTCGACGTCGCTCCGCGGGGCAACGCGCACCCGCGCTCGGCGTGCGCGGCCGCCGCGGCTCAAATCTCGCGGCCTTCCACCAATCCTGAAGCCAAGTCCAGGCTTCGGCGGACACCTGCACGGCGGGCTGACGCCCTTGTGCTGTCCGCCAACGCCTGGCCTTTATCACGCGCGCTGCCATCGAGCCGGGGCATCGCTTGCGATTTTTTGTGCCACGTTGGAAACCTGCCCCACGGTTCATCACCCGCCGACGTTGATCCGTTTGGGCTGCACTTCGGCACGCTTGTTGAGGGTGACCTGCAACACGCCGTCGCGCAATTCTGCCTGGATCGCATCGGTGTCGATGGTGTCGGGTAGCGAAATCACCCGCTCAAACTCGCCGTAGCGGCGGGTATTGAAGCGGAACTGTTTCCCTTCCTCGGGCGCCTTGCGCTGGCACCTCACGAGCAGCTTTCCCTGGTGGGTCACCAACTCGAGGTCGTCCTTGGCGACGCCCGGCAACTCGAGCTCCAGGTGCAGGTGCGCGTCGTCCTCCCAGCTCGCCCAGGGCGCCCACCAGCCGCGACCGTCGGCGTTGTCGCCGCCCTCGAATAACGCTTCGAACAAACGGTCCATCTCCCGCTGGGCCCCCGCAAAAACGGTCGGCACCGACATCGTCCAGCGCGAAGAATTCGAAACAGGCAAACGATTGACATTGGTAAACATGGTCTTCTCCTCCTCTGTGAAACGGTATTCGGTTTGAACGGAATCTGAGACGAAATCACCGGGGGCTTACACCCTCGCTCGCCTTTGCTTGTGAAACGTGTTGGCTGGCCAGCCATTGAAACGATATGCAAGGGCCGTACCAATCGGGTACCACGACCGATGGAAGCGATGGAAAGAGCCCCCAAATCCTTTTTCGTCGGGTATTTGCGTCGAAAAAGCTGGCCGACGACGATCTCGGAAGCCACGACAATCGGCGGCATATTCCTGCCAAATTGGCAATCGAGATGCCGAAATGGCACCTGCCCCGTCGTTGCCGCTTGTACGCGATCGTTTTTGAATTCGGGGGGGGCGGTCGACGCCGTGACTCGGCATCTGCAACTGTTATGAGCTTGGTCCAAATGCCGGGGCAAAGTCATCAGTGGTTGATGCGATCCTCCAGGTCGGCGAGGGTCGCGACTATGTCGTCGAAACTTGCTGGCTCGATGAGATACATGTCCCGCATTGCTAGGTAATCTCGTTCCAGTCCAGGCAACCTCGCGGGCGGCGGAACGAGACGGAACGTCCCCGACTTTGCCTGATCGTAATTTGCCCACGAACTGCCGAAGAACTGGCTCTTCCATCGGACAACTCGGTCGCGGAGCTCGTGTTGGTCAAGGGCTTTGCTCGCGGCGGGATGCTTTGCCAGCGCCGCCGTATCCGCGTAATGGCGTGAGAACCTGTCGTGTGTCGGCTTGTCCATCGGTCGGTGGTATTCCGCGTGGAGAATCGTTGCCTTCTCCCAGAAGCTTCGTTCGACCTCCAAGGCGACGACTTCACACCGCCAATCGGCGAATGCATCCGGCAGGACGTCGGCAACCCAGGGCCGGATCGGGTGACGACCGACCGGTTGCTGGTCGGTGAGGGAGCCGAACTCCATCTTGACCGAACGCCGGAGGTACTCGAACCCCGGTGGCTGGGACGACGGGTAGTGAAACAGGAGTACCGGCGAATTCGTGTTGGCATCCGTCATGAACTCGAACCACGTCTGGTCTCTTTTGCCAAGCACTCCATCTACGACCGCTTCTATCGCAGGTGCGATCTGGTCTCGCACTGCGACTCCGCAGGTAGCTTCCGCCTTCGCCATCCACTTGTTCGCCTGATTTCGGCTTGTGCCTGCTTCAGGGAGATTCAGAAATGCGGGTGACAAGGAAAGATCGATGTCTTCGGAGAACCGCTCGATCGCCCCGAACACTTTCGACAATGAGGTGCCACCCTTGAATACGAGGTTGCCAGAAAACTCCGACTCGAATAGAACTGCCAAGAGCCAGCACACCCAGAAGTCCTTCTCCAAGACCACTGGTGTTACGTTGCGCCGCAGTGCCACTTGCTCGATGTACAGGCGGCGTTCGTTGGACGGCAATTCGAGAAATGCGAGCTTCATGCTCCCTCTGCGGCGAGTTCGCGGAAGATCGGGTGCATCCATGCGGGTGCGAGCCGCAAGTCCTTGATGAGTTCACGCCGCTTGTTGAACGGTAGCGTCCGCTTCAAGTGCTCGCGCCGCTGGGGTGTCACGTGCTCCTTGCCCAATTCGCGGAGGGCCTGGATCAAGAGACCGCTCAGCCTTCCTGCGGTTTCCATGTTCTTCGCGGTGGTGCGCCGAAGCTGGATCGTGGTCGGGCCGATCTTGACCGTCCGACTTGGCCCATCCGTCAGGAACACCGCTTTTGCAGGCACCTGCTCGGTGAGTCCCAGGGCATTAGCGGCGTACGCCCCTGCCGGCTGAAGGCGAGTGCGGTCGCGTCCCGCCAGTGCCTTTGCTACCGCATCGGCGGACGGCAAGAGCGGTCCAAGCACCGGGTGCTCTTTCGGGAAGTCATACACGCCACGGGCAAGTCGGCGAATCGTCCCCTTCCTGGTGAGACGGTGCAGCGCGATATCGACCGCCTCCCGGCTGCCGATTTCCAGGAAGTCTGTTGGAACAAACACGGAACCACGCCCGCTACCCTGTACGGTCGCAAGTATCCTTGAATCAATCGATTGCGTCGTTTTACTCCTGCTTCTCACGTAAGAAATACTAGTCCATTTTTCTTACAAGTCAAGGGCATCGGGTCCGATACGCCGCCGCCATTCCATTGCACCGGACGGCAGTGAGATTGAAGAGTAGGATGACCTCGTGGCGCAGCCAAGCACAACGATCTGCCGATATGAGCTTGGTGTTGGCATCCGTCATGAACTCGAACGACGTCACCCAGGAAGTCGATGCCGCGCACTCGAAATGGCCGCATGAGCAAGCCGTTTCCCGGTGGAAAATGATCGGCAACAAAGGGCCCATCCGTTCCCGAGCGTTGCACCGCATTAACATGCAACGACCCGCCAAAAGCCTAGGATTCTTGCTCGATGACTCTTGGGGCGCGGCTTGCGCGGGGCCGCGGTGCATGGCAGTAGGCACACCACCCCCTGGTTCCAAGCCAGAATATCGCCAGAATGAAGGAACCGCCCACCGCCGCCACGACGTGGTTTTCCGATGAACAGCCGTTCGCCGCCCACAGGCGCCGCCTCCGAAACGACCTCGACGAGCCTTTTGGAACGAGTCAAGGCTCGCGACGACGAGGCTTGGGCGCGGTTTTCCGCCATCTACGGGCCCATGGTCTACCATTGGGCGCGGCAACGGAACCTGCAAGACCAGGACGCCTCCGACGTCGTGCAGGACGTGTTCGCCCTCGTAGCCGGGAAGATTGGCGCTTTCCGGCGCGACCGCCGGGGGGATAGTCTGCGCGGATGGCTTTGGACGATCACGCGCAACAAGGTCAACGATCATTTCCGCGCCGCCGCGCCCAGGCCGCGGGCCGTGGGCGGCAGTGGCATTCGCCAACGGCTGGAACAGGAGCCCGAGCTGTTTTCGGACGATTCGGGCGAGCTCCCGCACAACGCCGATAACGCGGCCTTGCGCGCGGCCGTCGAGCTGGTCCGCGGCGAATTCGAAGATCGAACGTGGCAACTATTCCACCGAGTGGTCATCGACGGTAGACCCATCGACGAAGTGGCGGCCGAGTTCGGCGTGACCAAATCCGCCGTGTACAAGTCGAAAGCCCGGGTGCAAAAGCGCCTGCGGCTCTACCTTGAGGACGGCGGTTTTTCCGGCTGACCCGCCGGCGAAAGCAGATGATGTCCAATGAAACCCGTTATATTATGTGGACCCCGCCGGCCCGGCTTGGTCTGGGTAGGCGACGCCCCGCGTCAGTAGTAATAAGAGACAATCCGAGAACTCGCGTATCGTCGCCTTTCGCTCCGCGAGAGTACGCCCTTTCGCTCCAGCGAAACGCGACACAGGCCCCGTATGAACGAGTCAGACAGATAACGCGTAAACCCCCCATGCCGGAAATGCGACTTGCCCATTGCCCCGCGCCCGAGGAGCTTGCGGCGTTCCTGTCGGACGACCTCCCCGATGGGCGCGACGAGTCGATTGCGCTGCACGTCGAAACTTGCGCCCATTGCCAGACAGCACTCGAGAAGGTCGAGGCGATCGACGACAAGCTAATGTCGAGCATTCGGCGGGCGATGGCGGCGCCTTCACTGGTCGACGAACACGAATGTCGCCGCGCGGTGGCGCGAATTCAAGCGATCGTGGCGACGGATTCAAACGCGCCGGCTGCGAGCTCCGCGGCGGTACGGCCCGCCCGCTTGGGCGGCTACGAGCTGGCGGCCAAGCTGGGCGAGGGGGGCATGGGGACGGTCTACAAAGCCCTACAGCCGCGTCTCGATCGCTGGGTCGCCGTCAAGGTCTTGCCGGCCGACCGGCTCGGCGACGCGCGGGCGGTGGCCCGCTTCGAGCGCGAAATCAAGGCGGTTGGTAAGCTCCAGCACCCCAACATCGTCGTTGCCCATGATGCGAGCGAGGAGAACGGCATGCACTACCTGGTCATGGAATACATCGAAGGCTGCGACTTGTCGCGCCTGGTACGGCGGTGCGGGCCGCTGGCGATTGCCGACGCCTGCGAGCTCGTTCGCCAGGCGGCGGCCGGCTTGCAGCATGCGCACGAGCACGGCCTTGTGCATCGCGACGTGAAACCCTCGAACCTGATGCTAACGACCGGCGGCCAAGTGAAACTGCTCGACCTGGGTCTCGCGCTTTTGGGTGGGCCGCGGACGGCGGGCGACGAGTTGACGGGCACCAACCAAATGATGGGCACCGCCGACTACATGGCTCCCGAGCAGGCCGGCGACAGCCGCGCGGTGGACATCCGGGCCGACGTCTACAGCCTGGGCTGTACGTTCTACAAGCTGCTCACCGGCGAAGCGCCGTTTGCCGGTCCACGGTTCAGCACGCCGCTGCAAAAGATGATGGCCCACGTACAAAGCGTGGTCCCCCCCATTTCTCAACGGCGAAACGACGTGCCCGCCGCGCTGGTCATGGTTCTAAAGGGGATGCTGGCCAAGAAGCCGGCGGACCGTTTCCCAACGCCGGCCGCCACCGCCGCGGCGCTCGCGACATTCGCCGTCGGCAGCGATCTGGGTTCGTTGGCGGCGCGGGCCTGTGCCGAAGCGCCCAATGTCGTCGATGCACTGTCGTCGAACTCGAACACAAAGTCGTTGAAACTAACTCGATTGGAATGAAATTGGCGTTGATCCCGCCCGGCGAGTTCGAGATGGGATCACCGCCGTCGGATATCGTTCGTGCACGCCACGAACTTCAACACCGTGTACGAATCACAAAGCCATTCTACATGGGGATACACGAGGTCACGCAGAGAGAATACCAAGCCGTGATGGGCAAGAATCCGAGCTTCTTTTCGCCGAGCGGCGCTGGGAAGGACCAAGTTCACGATCTGGATACCAAGCAATTCCCGGTCGAAGGCGTTTCGTGGCACGACGCCGTGGAATTCTGCCGACGGTTATCGGCTTTGCCCGCGGAGCAGACGGCGGGGCGCGTCTACCACTTGCCTACCGAGGCAGAATGGGAGTTCGCATGCCGAGCCGGAAGTTCCGGTGCGTTTTGCTTTGGCAACGACGAAGCGATGCTGCCTTCATATGGCTTGTTCGCTGGTAACGCGAACGACAGGACATGGCCGGCCGCGACGAGACTTGCCAACGCTTGGGGACTTTTCGACATGCATGGCAACGTCTGGGAGTGGTGCTCGGACTGGCACGGTGCGTATGGTGCTGATCCCGTGAATGACCCGACGGGAGCCTCATTTGGGTCCCACCGCGTTCTTCGCGGTGGTGCGTTCAACTACGGCGCGACCTCATGTCGCTGTCCGTACCGCTTCATCGCCGTCCCGCTGATCCATTACCCCGACGACGGGTTTCGTGTTGCAATGGCCGCCAAAGCTATCTCGCCTCTCCAGCCAGACGGCATCGACGGAAAAGCGTCGAACACCAACCACCCGGTCGTCGCGAATACCTCGAATGCGGACGACGCCAAATAGCGATTGGGCAACGTCATTCAGACGAGCCTATCCCAAACCACCTTGTGGTGCGGGCGGCCCGACTGCCTGGCGGTTTTGGGATAGGCTTCAAGAACGGTCTGGTCGTGATACCAGACCCCTTCGAGCTTGTCTCGATGGTGAATCAGATCATCGGCGCGAAACTGTAGAAAACCATCTGCTTCACCAACCCCGACGAGCTTGTCTCGATGGTGAACGAGATGGTGTGCTACAACCGCCGGCGCCGCACGCGTGCCAGACCGCGTCGAGCTTGCCTCGACGGTGAAACGGGCGATCAACGACGCCCGCCTAGTTTTCGGGAGCAGGGCAGCCGTAAGCGCAATTAAGGAAGCGAGTTAGGCGTTTTGATAAAAATGATGTCCAACCCAAACCGTTGTACTAGATAGGCCGCCCGCTGGTTCGCGGTAGACGAGCCGACGGGAGCAAACGGCGTGACGACCGATTCGATCCAACCCCAATTCAAGGAGTACACCCATGTTCAATCGCCTGGCGATCATTTTCATCCTCGCGCTTTCGCTGCTGGCCGGCTCGGCGGTCGCCCCGTCCATCGCCCATGCCAAGGGCAAGAGCTCATCACGGGCGAAAACGCAACGGGTCAAGAGCTACACCACCAAGAAGGGCAAGCCCGTGAGCGGATATTTCCGCTCAAAGGGCAAATAAGGGCATTGTCATTGATCATCGGTTGCTTGCCGTTGTCCAACTGTATCGTCGCCTTTCGCTCAGCGAAAGGCGACGGACAGGGTCCGTATCGTATCCCATAGGACAGTGAAACATGATCTTACGACACAAGACCCGTTGGCGGCGCTTGGCGAAACGGTTCGTCGTGCTTGGCCTGGTGACTTTGGCGCCGGCGATGGCCACGGCCCGAGTGCCTTACCGATCGAAGCCGCGTTCCGATGATCCGCCTGCGATACCAGGCGCTTCCGCGACGCCAAGCAACCCGGCACGAATGCCGGCAGCCTCGGCTGGTTCGCCGCCTTCGCCGGTCACCGACGTAAACGGAGGGGTGACGCCTCCCGTTCGACCCGCAACCTCCGTTGGCGGCGGCGAGCAAGCCACCGCGGGGGGGACGACGCCAAAACCGGCTACGCCTGTCGCAAGTCCCACGAATTCCGCGACATGTTCGGCGGCCGGCGGTCTGCCGACGCTGGGCACGGCCGTCCACTGGATGCCCACGCCCGACGAGGCGGGCAAGCGGGCCGAGAAAGAGCGCAAGCTGCTGTTCCTGATTCAGGTCTCGGGGAATTTTGCCCGCCAGGGGTTCACGTGAAACAACGCCCAGGCATACAGGGCGGGCGCCCTGTCGGACGAGCGTGTCGGCGAATTCTTGAACGAACATTGCATCGCCGCCTACCAGCAAGTCGGCGATTTCGAGGTGACCAACGTCAACGGCCAGGTGCAAAAGAACGGTGGCAACGTCGTCAGCTAATTCTTGACCCCCGAGGGTCTGGTCATCGACGCCGTCGTCGGTCCCGTGACGGCCGACAGATTCTTGAGCGAGGCCCAATGGTCCCAGCAACTCTACGAGCAATTGTCACAGAACGAAATGGCGCGGCGCCAAACATCACCGGGCCCAACGTCACAGCGCCGCCTATCACAGGGCCGCGTATCCCAGGGATGGACCACGAGTTCGGTCGCGCTGGTCCGGCAAGCGCACCTGGCCCAGGCGAACGACCGCGTTCATGCGTACTTGGCCGAAAACCCGCTGGCGCCGCTCGACGGCGTCTACCGGCACGTGTTCGAGAAGCTGGCCAACGAGAAGGTGGCCCAGGACCGCTCCGGGGCAACGGCGGCGGCCGCCGCTTTGGAAAAGGCGCGCAAGAGCGGGCGGCCGGTGCTGCTGGTGCTGTTCAAGGGCAATGCCGATCAACCCGGCTACGACGCCGCGACATCGCGTTTGCTCGCCGGACTGGTCTCTTCGGCGGCTGCTCGTCCGGCCAAGAGCTGCCTCGTCGTTCCGTTGCCGATCGACGAATTGTCAGCCCTTTCGAACCTGGCCGACGTGCCCGCCTACGACCTGGCCGAGCGCGCGACACCAACGATGGTCTTGCTGCGTCCCAGCGGCGAGCAGATCGCGGCCATCCCCGCCGCGGTCGACCCGCGCGACCTGGCCGCGCGGCTCTGGTCGGCGCTCGACGAAGCGCGCTTCGACCGGGCACAAGAACTGTTGGAGGCGGGCGAGATGAGGTTGGCGGCCACGTACTTGGGGATGGTCAAGTCGTCGCCGACCAGGGGCCCGTTGAAGCAGCTTGCCAAGGAGCAATGGGAGCAACTTCGCGCCGGCAAGCCCGTCGAACCGATGACGGCCGCGCCGGCGGCGAAGCCCGCCATTTCGGCATCGGCCAGCTTGGAACGTTAGCCAGGATCATTCATGGACAGGAGGAACAGCACAATGAACGGTGACGCCAACCCGCGGCGCCAGCAAGGCGGTCGTATGGGAAGTCGATGCATGAACGCGCTTCGATCTGCGCGGTGGCGCCCTTTCAGGGCTGACGACCGCTTGTTGGGGGAGAATTCCCAGGGTTTCACCCTCGTTGTTCTACACATCTTTTGCAGCGACCCCTCGCCAGCTTGCCTGGCAGGTGAAGCAGTTTTCCAGGCTAGCAGGGCAACCTGCAGAGCCCGCCGTCCCTCCCGTGGTCCGGCTCCACGCTGCCTGCGGCAGCGTGGAGCCGG
>DATLQY010000812.1:0-16679 GCA_035534975.1 Pirellulales bacterium | reverse complement strand
GTAAATGAGGCCGTCCCTGTAAACGGGGGAGGCCATAAACTCGCCATCGAGCTCGGTTTTCCAAAGCTCGTTCAGCCGCATGCCCTTCTCGGCCCTGGCGGGCAATTCCAGCGCGGCGGCCTCGGCATCGATGACATAGAGCACGTGGCCCTCGACGAGGGGCGTGGTATAGGTCGACTCGAACAACCCGGAGCAGAGGATCTCGCCGTCGACCAGGCTCACGATATCGCCGGCCGGCGTGATGGCGACGTCGACGCCTCCGATTTTGGCGATGGCGGGCGTGCCGTGGGTCGGTTTGGCGTCCCTGGCTTTCCACAGCGTATTGCCGTCTTTCGCATTCAGGGCCAGGAGGCATCCCCAAGAGAGGATGATTCGGTCGCCGACGAAAATGGGCGAGGAGCTGAAGTGTTCCTCATCCTCGGCCGTCTCGATGATCCTGATCCACTGCGCCTGTCCTTGCAAGTCGTAGCATGCGCAGAGGCCCATGGCATTGATATAGAACACGAGCTTGCCGTTGCTGGTGGGCGTGGGGGTCGACTGCTTGCTCTCGCCGCCGCATCCACGCATGAGGTCCTTCGACAGTTCGGGCGGGATGTCGTTGCTGTCCTTGCTGAAGAGGTCCTTCGACCAGAGGACTCTTCCGTCGGCGATGTCGAGGCAGGTGAGGCTGCCCATCTCGGCAGTCACGAAGACCTTGTCCCCGGCGACGATTGGCGATGAATAGCCGCCGATCTCGACGGGGGTCTTCCAGAGAATGTTCCTGTCACTCTTCCATTCGCTGGGTGGATCGATGTTCGGAAAACGGCCATTGCCGTCGAATCGCCACATGATGTCGACGGCTTCGCTTGTCTTGGCTGCGGCGGGTCGGGCCGTCGTCCGATCTTCGGCCTTCACAGCCGTCGGGACCGCGGCGACCAGAACGACGAGCAGTCCACGATACATAACATTCCTTTCGCCTTAAGGAGTTGAGTAACTATCGGCCGCAACACACGCGAAAACCGTAGTAGATGCTACGAAACGCGGGCAAGTACTCGATGCGGTTCGCCGTTCGGCAGTCGGTCGCACTGTGGTTGAACGAGCCCCCTCGAACCACACGGCCCGAGCCCTGCGACGGCCCCGTCGGATCGGCCGCTGCGCCGGCGCCGTAGCTCCCCATCCAATCCCAACACCATTCCCAGACATTGCCGTGCATGTCGAACATGCCCCAGGCATTCGGCAGCTTCGTGCCGCCGGGCCACGTTCTCGATTTCCCGTTGACGATGAACCTGGCGTATTGCGGCAACAGTTCTTCGTCGCCGCCGAAACAGAAATGGCCGCCGCTTCCTGCCCGCGCGGCACACTCCCATTCGGCCTCGGTGGGCAAACGGTAGCCGTCGGCCGTGAAATCGCAGCGCCATTCGTCGAGGTAGTACTCCTCGTTCAACAACTTGACTTTCGTTTTTTCGCCCAACGGCTCGTAGCACGGGCGTCGGCCCTCGCGGAGACTCAGCCAGTTGCAGTAGAGCAGGGCTTCGAACCATGTCATGCTGACGGCGGGGCAATCGGGCGCCGGGCTGAACCGCCTGTATTGCTCGAACTTCTCCCGCCACTCCTGGAGTTTCTTGGACTCCGGGTTCCGGGAATCGTCGAAGCAACGCCGGAACTGTTCGGCCGTCACCTCCCGGTCAGCAACGTAAAATGCACGCGTCAACGTGACCTCGTGGGCCGCTTTGTCGAAGTCGTTTCCCCACTTTTCCGCTGTTCCCATGGTGAACTTGCGCGGGGCGATCTCGACCATGGTCATCCCCTCGCCATTAACGAACCAGCGGTAGTCGGGTGGCGGGCGCCGCTGGGGCGTGACGGCGGGCAAATCGAGTTTCCATTGGCGAAGTGCCCAGCCCGCCGCGGAATGCGTCGAAGCATCGGGGGCTTCGCGGAAAAGCTTTGCAAAGGCCCTGGCTACCGCGTCGCGCTCGGCGGGCTCCAACAT
This sequence comes from Pirellulales bacterium, assembly GCA_035534975.1. GTDB lineage: Bacteria > Planctomycetota > Planctomycetia > Pirellulales > JAICIG01 > DATKSN01. The sequence continues at coordinate 14,710 of DATLQY010000812.1, read as the reverse complement.
TTCCGGCGCGATCGTCCCCAAGGCGGCGCAAAGGCCGGAACGAAACGCGGGGGACGCGTCCATCGCCACCAGTTCGTCGGCCGTGCTCAGGTCGCCGTGCCAACCGGCGTAGGCATGGATGAATGCGGTACGGTGGATGGGGTCGTCGTGGAAAGCGAGCGAGTTTTGCGCGGCCCGTGGGTCGCCCATGTGCAATGCCAAGATCGCGTAGCGCGCCTTGTGCGTTGGGTCGTCGGAGAGGTCGGCCAAACGCGACAAGTCGGACAGAACCGACTCTTCGACGTGCCCCAGCGCCGTGAACAAGTTTCGGCACTCGGAGGCGGGCGCGGTTGGGATGGCGCCGAGCAGAAACTCACGCGGCGGCCGGCCCAGGTCGGCCAAGGCGTAGGCCGCGCGCAGGCGTTGCACGGGGTCGATATCCGGACTGTCGAAACGCTCTTGCAATCGCCCCAAGGCAATCCGGCCCACGGGCCGCAGTTTGTCAAGAGTATACGGCACACCGTCCGACCGCGCGGTAAGCGCGCTTTCGGCCAGAGTCTCGGCACGACGCTCTTCGGCCCTATGGAACGCCACCAGACCCATGAACACCGCGAGCGCCGCGACTGCAAGCAGACCCGTGAAACGCAGACCGTGGTACTTTCCCGCCGCCCGCATCACGCGCCGCTCGGTCGGCGTCCACTTGCCGTGTTTCGTGAAGAGCAGGATGTTCGGCCATTCCCACCAACTGGGCAAGAACCGGGCGTCGGGCTTCGTGTTCCAGGCCGCCGACCGTTCGGCTAGCCGCAACTCGGCCCTGCCGCGTCGAGTTTCGCGTTGCTTGCGAGTCAGCCAGTCGCGAAGCGAGGGCACGAGGTAATCGTGAGTCAATTGGTAATTGCGGATTTCGGATTTCGGATCGCGGATTGAAACTTCCGCCGGGGAAGCAGCGTCGCCAATCCGCGATCCGAAATCCGAAATCCGCAATTCCTTCTCCTCGTCGGCCGGCGTAATCAGCCGCAACTCGGCATCCAGAATCCGCAGCAACTCGGCAAACTCGGCGGGTCGGCGTTCGTAGCCCGAGGCGGCGAGTAGCTCTTCATTGGATCGGCGGCGCCCCTTGATGTCGGCGCCCGCGTCGAGCAAGAGCGCCTTGAGCACGGCCCGGGCGGCCGCCTGATGCAGCCGGTGGCGCGGCGGGGCGGTCGAGGCGCTGAAGGTCTCCTCCAGGAACGTCGCCCCCACGCCCGCGATGCCGCCGATCTCGACCAGCGTGGCCGGCGTCCAGGGTTTTCCCTTGACCATCTCGGCGAAGAGCGACAAGCGGACTGAAACCACCTTGCCGTCTTCCGCCAGCCCGGCGACTGCCTGGTCGAGAAACTGCTCTTGTTCCGTCGTCAATTCGCCCTCGTGGGGCAGGTTTCCAACCTGCCGTATATCAGGCGGTATGGCCGGTTGGAAACCCACCCCACGGCCGAGGCGACCCAAGGCGCGGCCGAAAAGCTCCAGCACGCGGCGGGCGTGGAGCGTGTCGAACAGATCGGCCAAGGCACTGTTCTCATTTTCGACGAGCGGGATCTCCAACTCGCGCATGAATCGGGAGGCGGCCAGCCAAAAATCGTCGCGGACCATCACCACGCATTGCACATGGCCGCCGTCGCAATGCCGCATTGCTTGCACCAACTCGGTCGTTTGCTGGTTGCGGTGGGCAAAGAGCCATTGCTCAAACTGGTCGAGCACGATCAAGACCTTTTGGCCGGCGGCCATCCCTCGCCCACGCCGCAACGAGGCGAGGGTCTCAACCAGATCGGCCGGCGGCAGGTCGGGGCATGCCTTTCGCAGCCCTTTCAAGAGGCGTGCCTCGGTATCGTCGGAGGTGGCCTCCAAGTAAACCGGCAGCACGTGCCGCGCCAGCCGCGGCAGCAGGCCCGCCTTGATGAGCGAGCTTTTGCCGCCGCCGCTGGGTCCATAGATCAAACCCACGGAGAACGTCGTGTCGGCATCGGTCCGTTCAACGCGGGTCTTCCAGAAGCGAATGCTCTGGGGCAGACCATCGCGATCGGTCGGCCCGGGCAGCAACTGCAAGAAAAAGTCGGCATCGTCGCCGTCAAACGAACGCAGCCCCTTGGGGACAATAGGCGTTGGGCGATAGGCGTTAGGCGTTTGGATTTCGGCGGCAGCCGCCGTGGTTTCGGTCTCCCCTCTTCCCCTCTTCCCCTTTTCCCCTCCTCCTTCCGCCGCCACCTGTAACCTGTCCCCTGTAACCTGTCCCCTCTCCCGCCTATTGCCTACCGCCTTTTTCCTCCTCCGCGCCTGCCAGTGCCGCAGGTCTTCGGCCAGGTCAAAGGCCGTGGTGTAGCGGTCGGCGGACCGCTTCGCCAAGGTCTTGAGACAGATTCGCTCCAACTCCTTGTGAATCGTGTGGTCGACCTGCCGCAGCGGGCGAATCTCACCACTGGTAATCTCGTCCAGCAGTTCGGGCATCTGCGGATAACGGTAGGGACGACGGCCCGTGAGCAACTCGTAGAACACGATGCCCAGACTGTAAACGTCGCTGCGCGCGTCGACACGGTGCCCTTCGCCGCGAGCCTGTTCAGGGCTCATATATGCGGGCGTGCCGCAGCGGGTCGATCCGCTGCCGAATGCCTCGTCGGAGAGCGCCAAGCCAAAATCGGCCACCAAAGGATGGCCTGCATCGTCGAGCAAGATATTGCCCGGCTTGATGTCGCGGTGAACCAGTCCACGCTGGTGCGCATAGTGCAACGCGTCGGCGATCCGCATGACCAGTTCGGCGGCTTCGTCGTGTGACGGACGGCTGCGCTTGATCAAGCCCGCCAGGTCGCCGCCGGGCATGTATTTCGAGACCACGTAGCAGCGCCCGTCGTCGGTGCGGCCCAGGTCGTAGACCGGCACGATACCCGAATGATCGAGGCTGGCCAGTACGCGGGCCTCGGCCAGGTAAGCTTCGGCGTCGGCCAACCAGGCGATGCGTTCATGGCGTGGGACCTTGATCGCCACGTCGCGCCGTAACTCGGTGTCGAAACCACGATAAACGACGCCGTAGCCCCCTTCGCCAAGCGTGCCCGTCACCGTGTAGCGGCCAAAACGGGCTGGCGCTACGGGCGCTACGTCGTCGGACCGCGTGACAAAAAGATCCTTCGCGACCTTCGTCGCCCAGGGATCGACCGTGGGATCATCCGCGTGTTGGCCGTCTCGCTGGCTGGGGTCTGGGCTCATCGCGGCACAATGAACGACAGCGTGGTGATAGGCCCCAACGCAGCGCAGTCTATCCCACGTGCGAGGATTTCGCCATACTCTTCAGAGACAATCAAGCCGCAAGGACACGAAGGAAAGCCGATGGATGATAGTGTCCTAATTTGTTCAAATTAGGACACTACCGTCGATTTTCGCCCCTCGACGGGCGGGAGCAAAACTGCTAAAATGTCGAGCTTTGACTAGCCTCCGACGAGTGAACCAATCCATGTACGCGATCATTTCCGACGGCGGACGACAATACAAAGTGGAACAGGGGCAGGAGTTGGTGATCGACTACCGCGACCTCGCCCCCGGCAGCGAGCTATCGTTCGATCGCGTGCTGGCTTGCGGCGGCGACGGGACCACCAAGCTCGGCCAACCGGCACTCGCCGGCGCCACCGTCAGGGCCGAGGTCTTGGGCGCCGAATTCGGCCCCAAGCTCGTGGTCCAGAAGAAGCGGCGCCGCAAGAACATGCAACGCAAGAATGGCCACCGCCAGGTCAACACTCGCGTGCGCATCAGCAGCATCGAAGCCTGATGCCCGCTGGCATCCCATAGGTGCAGGGCCTCAGAGATACAGGGCCTCAGAGGTGCAGGGCCAGCAAATACCCCACGATCCCCAGCCCCAGGATCGCCAGCAACAGCGACATCACGATCCCCAAGGGCCAACGGGCGGCGGGGTGCGGCGAACCCTGACGCATGCGGCGCAGGAACTGCGCATGCTGCCGCGCGGCAAGCAGGTTCGCGGCGACCCCAAGGACGACCAGCGCCGTGCCGATCCAAAGCGACATTCCCGTCGAGTGTGCGGGCTCGGCGTGGCCAACGGCCGCGATCTCCCGCAGGAACAAGCCGAAACGCGCCACGACGAAGCCAAAACCCATCAGCGCCAAGCCCGTCCTGATCCAGGCCAAGAGCGTTCGCTCCGCCGCCAGCCGGGTGCGAATGTCTTCCGAGCCTTGACCCGGCACACGTGCGGGCGATCGCATGTCGTCCTTGGCTGGTTCTGGCATTCGTCAACGGCCCGCTCAAAGGCTAGGAGCGATCAAATGATGCCACCGGCTTGCCCGCGACCCACTGCGCGGGTGCCCCGGACTGACGCTGGCAGCTACGATTCCGCGAGCCCAACTCTCCCCTCCCGCCCGATTGCCCTGCCGCTGCCGAAGGCAGCGGCAGGGCAATCGGGGTTTGAAAACAGGAATGGCGGCCGCCTTGGGTAGCTGCCAGCGTCACAGACCACCGGGCAAGCCGGCGGCATGTAATGTTCCACATTTTTGCGGAAACCCGTTCTAGCCTTTAAGGGGGCGGTTGAAACTAAATGGCTTTCTTACCACGGGAGGCCCGCGCAACGGGAACCGGCTCTTTCGTTCCGCCACGCTTGCGCACCGCAACGTTCGTTTTCACCTTGGTCACGGCAATCGTTCGACTGGTCGCGGCGGCCGGCTTTTTCTTCGAACGCTTCGCCGGCGTTTCGGCGGTCGCCACGGCACTCGGTTCGACTCGAAGGCTCGACGCGCGTCGCTTCCGCCCGCCGCCTTTCTTGGCGGTTTGGCCCGTGTCCGACGAATCGAGATCGATGCCGAACATCGCGCCGAGATCTTCGCCGGCCAGCGCGCCGCCGCGTCCGCCCAGCGCGCCCTTGAGGTTCTCGCCCGACACGGCCTGGCTGACCAGCTCGCCGTGGTCGACGTCGCGGAGAAGGAACAGGAGTTGGGGTTCCTCGTCGAGTCGCGCCGCGACGCCGTAGAGCACGGCGGCGATGTGTTTGCAGAGTCCGGCCCAGTCGGGACAACTGCACGACATGCGGATTTCCTTGGGGTGCGGAAACAGGCCGTCTTTCTCCCGAGTCAGCCGCTTCATCACGCCGTCGGAAAAACGGCCGGCCAGCAGATCGAGCAGCGAGTCGATCGATTCGGAGCACTCGGCCTTGATCCGCTTCCAATCGGCCGGTTTGAGCCGGTCGATCTCGACCTTGACGGTGTAGACGTCGGAGCCGCTGACGAAGGCCTTCACCCGGCCGGGCTCGATGTGGAGGTCGATCACCGAGCCGTTGCGAACGTAGGTGCGGCCGCGCGGCAGACGGTTTTCGAAGTCGCTGTAGCGCTCGAGGTTGTCGCACCAGGCCTCACCCCAAAAGGTACGGGCGATCTTGCGGCCTTCGATGTTCACGGGCCGCAGTTCACGTTTCTCTTTCTTGGCCTGCTTCGCCGCGAAGCTGGCGGCCTGGGCGCGCCGTCTGGCCACCGGAACGTAAGGTTTCCATCCCCCCCAGTACATGATTCGACTCCTTTCATTTCGTTCGAGCAACCGGCGGCCGCGCCGCGAAGGACACCTACGACCGCCGCCACGGTCAACATAACGCGCAACAGGTTTTCGGGCCAAGAGCAACTTGGCCATGGCATGCATCCACGGCGATCCTGTCGCCGCCATGCCTCAGCGGCGTTTCCCGCACGTGGGCAGACCTCGGGAAGGTTCCGCGCCACGGGCAACCCTTTCCGCCCGTGCCGAAAAATGCTTGCATCCGTCCGCCAATCGGCTAAAACGCCGGTTGCCGCCGCGCGATTGCGCGAGCCGGCGCTGGGAGAACCGCGTGGACGTCTTCGATCTGCACCGCCATCTCATCGACGACTATGCGACCTACACGCGCAGTTTCATCCGCATTCGCGACGCGAGAGTTCGCGAGGCGGTCGAATCAGGCATCGATCGCGGGCTGCTCTGGCCGGACCCCTTGTTGCAGCTCAATCCGTCGTTCGAACCCGGCGCGACGATCGACGCGCTGGTGGATGAGGGCCTGTTGCACGAGGAGTGCCGGACGATCTTTCGGGTAAAATCAGCCGCGGACGAGTCCGGGCGCCCGCTTCGGTTACATCGCCACCAGGAACAAGCGATCCGCGTGGCGAAACGAGGCAACGCCTACGTCCTGACGACAGGCACGGGTTCGGGCAAGAGCCTGGCCTACATCGTTCCGGCTGTGGACCATGTGCTACGCGCCGGCAGCGGGCGTGGCATCCAAGCAATCGTCGTCTACCCGATGAACGCGTTGGCCAATAGCCAGGTGGAGGAGCTTGGCAAGTTCCTTCGCCGAGGCTATGCGGAGGGAAAGTCGCTCGTCACGTATGCGCGCTACACTGGGCAGGAGGGTGATACCGAACGCGCCCAAATTCTGCGTTCGCCTCCCGATATCCTGCTTACGAACTACGTCATGCTCGAGTTGATCCTGACTCGCATCGACGAGCGTGAGTTGGTACACCACGCGAACAATATCCGGTTCCTAGTCTTTGATGAGCTGCACACGTACCGTGGACGGCAAGGAGCGGACGTCGCGATGCTGATCCGCCGCTGCCGCGATGCGTTCGGCAGTCGTCAGATGCGTTGCGTCGGGACGTCGGCGACGATGGCTTCGGTCGGCACGACGGAGGAACAGGCCCGCGTGGTGGCTGAGGTCTGTTCACGCATCTTCGGCGAACCGGTCGGCACCGATCACGTCGTCGGCGAAACGTTGCGCCGGCTTACCATCCAGCGCGACTTCGGTGACCCGGCCACGTTGGAAGCCCTCCGGAGCCGTATTGCGAGCGATTTCTCGCCCCCGTCGGACTTTGCGGGGTTTTGCACCGATCCGCTCGCGTCCTGGATCGATGCCACGTTTGGCTTGCGCCATGAGAAGGGGACTGGCAAGCTCGTCCGCCATAGGCCCCGCCCATTGCATGGCGATGACAGCGCGTCCGCCGAGCTCGCGTCTTTAGCCGGCGTCGAGGTGGCAAAGGCCGCCGGCGCGATCCAGCGATTTCTCCGTGCCGGAAACCATTGCGGCCACCCTCAGACGGGCTTTCCCGTGTTCGCCTTTCGGCTGCACCAGTTCATTACCCGCGGCGATACGGTCTGGGCTTCGCTCGAGGATGAGGCCGTTCGCCATGTGACGTTGCGCCCACAATGGTTCGTTCCCGGCAGCGATCGTAGCCGTATCCTGCTGCCACTGGTTTTCTGTCGCGCCTGCGGACAACCGTACTATCGCGTCGACCGCCCCGTTGCCGGGCAAACGGGCGCCGTTACCGCCCGCGAGAATTTTTCCAAGACGGATTCGTCCTCGCTTGAGTCCGGGTACCTTTACCTTTCGACGGAACATCCTTGGACGGGAGACCACGACGACGTGCTCCGCCGTGTGCCCGACGACTGGATCGAGGAGTACCGCGGCGGCAAGCGCATCAAGTCGAGCCGCCGCGATCGCGTGCCGGAAGTCGTGCGTCTGCTCCCCGACGGCCAAGTCGGCGTTGATGGTTTACCGCTTGCGTTCATCCCAGCGCCGTTTCGGTTCTGCCTGAACCCCGACTGCCGGATCGCCTACAACGCGCGCCAGCGGTCGGACATTACGAAACTGGGCACCATCGGCGTCGACGGTCGTAGCACGGCCACCACGATTCTGGCCCTTGCCACGATCTTGAAGCTGCGAGTCGACGAATCGCTGAGCGTCGAAGCGCGGAAGCTGCTGAGCTTTACCGACAACCGGCAGGATGCGTCGTTGCAGGCGGGGCACTTCAATGACTTCGTCGAGGTCGGCCTGGTCCGTTCCGCCCTGTACCGCGCGCTGGCTCGCGCGCCGAACGAGGGGGTGAGGTACGACGAGCTCGTACACCACGTCGAACGCGCCATGGATCTGCCGCTCGACGTCTACGCGAACAATCCTGAGCTGCGCGGGCCCGCCGTCGAAGAGACGCGGCGCGCCCTGCGCTCCGTATTGACGTACTTCCTTTACCGCGACCTCGAGCGCGGCTGGCGCGTGACCGCCCCCAATCTCGAGCAATGCGGCCTCTTGTGGTTCGATTATCTGGGGGTCGAGGAACTGGCGGCCGACCAGGCGTTTTGGCGGGAGAAATTGGCGCACCCTTTACTTCTCGCGGCGTCCAGCGACCAGCGCAAGACTGTTATCCGCGTGTTGCTCGACCATCTCCGCCGCAGCCTGACCGTCAAGGAGGATTCCTTGAGCACGGTTTACCAGGAGCGGACCAGCGAGCAAAGCCGTCAGCGATTGCGGGAGCCCTGGGTCATCGAAGACGCGCGCGAAATGGTGCGGGGAGGGGTGGCCTGGCCACGCAGCGCTCATGACCGCGACGGGCCGGACGACATTGCCATTTCGGCCCAAAGTAATTTCGGTATGTTCCTGCGCCGACCCGGGATTTTGCCTCGCCTGGGTCAGGACATCGGCCTTGACGACACGCAGCGTGTCATCGTCGACCTTTTCAGTTGCTTGAAGGTCTGGGGCATGGTCGAGGAGGTGCGCACGCCGATTGAGGGCACCAACGTGCCCGGCTACCAGCTCCCCGCCTCGGTCATGATCTGGAAGCGTGGCGATGGGTCTTCGCCGATGGTCGACCCTCTGCGGGTGACTCGTGAAAGCGATCGCGACGTCAACGCTAATTCGTATTTCGTCGAATTCTACAAGACATTCGCCGACGTCGGGACGGGCCTGGAAGCGCGTGAGCACACGGCGCAGGTTCCGCCCGATGCGCGAATGGACCGCGAAGAAAGGTTCCGGACTGCCGAGCTGCCGATTTTGTTCTGTTCACCCACCATGGAGCTGGGTGTCGATATCGCTCAGCTCAACGTCGTCAACATGCGGAACGTCCCCCCGACGCCGGCCAACTACGCGCAGCGCAGCGGCCGTGCCGGACGGAGCGGACAAGAAGCCCTCGTCTACACGTACTGCTCGGGATTCAGCCCGCACGACCAATACTACTTCAAGCGTCCCGATAAAATGGTTGCCGGTGTCGTCACGGCCCCCAGGCTCGACCTGCTCAACCGCGACCTGGTTCAGGCCCATGTCCACGCGGTCTGGCTGGCCGAAGCCCAACTTAGCCTGGGCCGCACGCTAACCGACATTTTGACCGTCAGCGAGGAAGATTTGTCGTTGCCCTTGCGGACCCATGTGCGCGACAAGCTCCACGACGGCTCGATTCGTCTGCGCGCTCTCCAGGGGGCGCGCCGCTTGCTCAACGCCATCGGCCAGGAGCTCGACCAAGCGCCGTGGCACCGCGCCGACTGGCTCGACGACGTGCTGGCGCGCTTGCCACAGAGCTTCGACGAAGCCTGCCAGCGCTGGCGCAGTCTCTACCGGTCCGCCGTTCAGCAACGCCAGCTTCAAAACAAGATCATCGGCGACCATTCGCGGCCGGCCATCGATCGCGACCGGGCGAAACGCTTCCGCGCCCAGGCCGAATCGCAGATCCAGCTCCTAACCGATCCCCAAAGCACGTTCGAAGGCGATTTCTACAGTTACCGTTACTTCGCGAGCGAGGGGTTCCTGCCCGGATACAACTTTCCGCGGCTGCCGTTGTCGGCGTTCATCCCGGCCAGGCGCGGACGGCGGGGGCGAGACGAATTCCTCTCGCGGCCGAGGTTCCTGGCCATTTCCGAATTCGGCCCTCGCGCCCTCATCTATCACGAGGGGGCGCGCTACCGCGTTTGCAAGGTGAACCTCACCTACGACGAGGACACGCGGGAACCGACCCAGCACACGATGAAGCTCTGTTCGCATTGCGGCTACGGTCACCTGGTCCGCGGCGGTCCGGGACCCGACATCTGCGACAACTGCGCGCGTCCGCTTCAGCCGCGCGACGAGATCCGCGAAATGGTGCGGTTGCAGAACGTCACCACCAAGTTGGCCGAGCGCATCACCTGCGACGAGGAAGAGAGGCAGCGCATCGGCTACGATGTGCGAACGACGCTGCGTTTCGCCGATGTCGACGGGCGGCTCGACGCTCGCAGGGCCGAAATCGTGGTGGGCGACCGCAAACTGGGGACCATCCGCTACGGTGACGCCGCGACGATCTGGCGCATCAATCTGGGTTGGAAAAACCGGCGCAACACCAGCGACTTCGGCTTTCTGCTCGACGTCGAGCGCGGCTTCTGGGCCACCAACCAGCAAGCGGACGACCGCGATCAGGAAGACCCGATGTCGGCGCAAAAGCGCAAAGTGGTCCCCTACGTCGAGGACCGGCGCAACGCGATGACCCTGGAGTTCGCCGAGCGGCACGACGAGCAGACGATGGCAACGTTGCAAGCCGCGCTGAAGCGGGGGATTCAATCGCTTTACCAACTGGAACCCGACGAGTTGGCGGTCGACCCCATGCCCGGCCCAGCCGACCGGCGGCTCTTGTTCTTTTACGAGGCGGCCGAAGGGGGCGCGGGCGTTCTGCGGCAGGTGGCCGAGGAACCCGGCGCATTGGCCGCCGTGGCGCGCGCGGCGCTCGAGATTTGCCATTTCGATCCCTCCTCCGGCGCCGACCTGGCGCCCGCCTCCGCCGGCGAGGCGGCCTGCGAGGCGGCCTGTTATGATTGCCTTCTGGAGTACGGTAACCAGCCCGACCACAAGCTCATCGACCGCAAGAAGATCGTCGAAATCTTACGCGACCTGGCGGGTGCGACGACGCTGGCCTCAGCCGGTCCGCGCGGCCGCGCCGACCACTTAGGCGAGTTGTTGAGCGCATGCGACTCGGAACTGGAACGGCGCTGGCTACAAACGCTCTACGACGCGAATTTACGCCTTCCCAGCCATGCCCAATACCTGATCACCGCCTGCGCAACGCGGCCCGACTTCTACTATCAGGCCGACAACACGGCCATTTTCATCGACGGCCCGGTCCACGACGACGATCAAGCGCGCGACGACGATGAAGTGATCATGCAAAACCTCCTCGCCGCCGGTTACCTGGCGATCCGCTTCCATCACGCCGCCGACTGGCTGGCGGTCATCGACCAGTGCCCCGACATTTTCGGCGGGAGGAGGCCGTGACGGCACCCGCTTCCTTTGCCCCGGGCAACCTGGTCGCGGCGCGCGGGCGCGAATGGGTGGTCTTGCCCGGCTCGACCGAACAGGTCGTCATGCTGCGCCCCATCGGCGGGCTTGACGACGAAGTGGTCGGCATCTGCACCGGCATCGAAGAGGTCCGATCGGCGACGTTTCCCGATCCGGCGCCCGAGCATGCCGGCGACTTCGTTGCCTGCCGCCTGCTGCGCGACGCGGCGCGGATCTCGACGCGCGCGGCCGCGGGTCCGTTCCGCTCGTTCGGCAAGATCGCCGTCGAACCTCGGCCTTACCAGTTCGTGCCCCTACTGATGGCCATGCGGCTGAACCCGGTGCGGTTGCTGATCGCCGACGACGTCGGCATCGGCAAGACGATTGAGGCCTGCCTCGTGGCCAAGGAACTGCTCGAACGCGGCGAGGTTAGCCGGCTCGCCGTCTTGTGCCCGCCGCACCTTGCCGAACAGTGGCAGCGCGAATTGGAACAGAAGTTCCACATCTCCGCCCAACTCGTGCTTTCATCGACCGTGCAACGATTGGAGCGCCAATGCCGCGCCGGCGAATCGCTCTTCGACCGTTACCCGTTCGTGATCGTTTCGACCGACTTCATCAAGTCGGTCCGCCGCCGCGACGATTTCCTGCGTACTTGCCCTGAGCTCGTGATCGTCGACGAGGCGCACACCTGCGCCCTCGCCGGGCAGGCGGGTCGCGCGCGCCAGGCGCGGTTCGAACTCGTTAGGTCGGTGGCCGAGAAATCCGATCGGCACCTGGTGCTGGTCACCGCCACGCCCCACAGCGGCAACGAGGCCGCTTTCCGTTCGCTCTTGTCGCTGGTCGATCCGAAGTTCGCCGACTTGCCCGCCGAGCTCGAAACCGACGCGAGAACGTCGCTCCGCTCGGAGTTGGCGCGGCACCTCGTGCAGCGGCTGCGCGGAAATATCCGCGACTACCTTGGTTCGGCCACCGTGTTTCCCGCGCGGCAAGACGCCGAAGAGAGCTACAAGCTCTCGCCCGCGTACAAAGCGCTCTTCGACGAGGTGCTCCAATTCGCGGGTGAAATGGTGGCGGATGAATCGGTCGGACGGCGCGGCAGGCGGGTGCGCTGGTGGTCGGCATTGGCGCTCTTGCGCGCGTTGGCGTCGAGTCCCGCCGCGGCCGCCGCGACCTTGCGCAACCGGGCCGCGGCGGCCGACGCCCAAAGCGATGAGGAGGTCGACGAGCTGGGTACGCGCGCCGTGCTCGACCAGGAAGAGCTGGAGCTTTCGGAGGTTTTCGACCTCTCTCCCGGCGCCGACGTCTCGCCCGGGTCTGACAATCTGTCCGCCGAGCACGACTCGGCCCGCGAACGGCTGCGGCAGCTCGCCGTTCAAGCCGAAGCGCTCACCGGCGCGGCCGACGCCAAGCTAGTCAAGGCGACCAAACTGCTCAAGGAACTGATCAAGCAGGGCCATGCCCCGATCGTTTTTTGCCGATTCATCGACACGGCCGAGTATGTGGCCACGGCCTTGCGCGAGTCGCTGCCGAAGACGGAAGTCGAAGCGGTGACGGGCCTCTTGCCCCCCAAAGAGCGTGAAGACCGCATCGAAAGCCTCATCGCGCACGAGCGCCGCGTGCTGGTCTGCACCGACTGCCTGAGCGAAGGGGTCAACTTGCAGGAACACTTCAACGCGGTTTTGCACTACGATCTCTCTTGGAACCCCACGCGCCACGAGCAACGCGAGGGGCGCGTCGATCGGTTCGGCCAACCGAAGGAGACGGTCCGCGCGATCACGTATTTCGGCGTCGACAATCAGATTGACGGCGTCGTGCTCGATGTCCTCCTGCGCAAGCACCGCTCGATCAAGAGCGATCTCGGCATCTCGGTGGCGGTGCCGGGCACGAGCGAGGACGTGGTCAAGGCCCTCTTCGAGGGGATGCAATTACGCCAATCGAAGACTGGCGCTCCCCAATGGCAGCTCTTTCTGCCGGGGCTCGATCCGGTCCGCACCGAGCTGCACTCGCGCTGGGAAGACGCCCGAGCGCGCGAGCAGCGTTCACGCTCGCGTTTCGCCCAGCACGCGATCAAGATCGACGAGGTCCAGGCGGAGCTTGAAGCCGTGCGCGAGGCGATCGGCGCCGGAATAACCGTCGAGCGGTTCACTCGCGACGTGTTCCACCTGGCCGGCGTCCCCATCACCGACAAACCTGGCGTAGCCGAATTCGCAAGAATTCGGGAATCGACCGCTCCGTCGGGCAGCCTGATCGAGGTCGCGCTCTCCGCCGACGCGCCCCGCGCCTTTCGCCACGCGATCGGGCGCGACGCGCCCTTCGTGGGCCGATTCGACTTGCCCGTTGCCGAGGGCGTGATTCATCTAGCGCGCACGCACCCGATTGTCGAAGGTCTGGCAAGCTACGTGCTCGATTCGGCGCTCGACGAGGTGCAGGCGGCCGGCGAGCGCGCCATCGCGCGGCGCTGCGGTGTGACCAAGACGGCCGCCGTGACCGAAAAGACGTCGCTCCTGTTGGTCCGGTACCGCTTTCACCTGGTCGCCCAAATGGCCGGCCGATCGCTGGCGCCGGTGGTGGCGGAGGAGATCCGCGGCTTGGCCTTCACCGGCGCGCCTGCGAGCGCGCGCTGGCTCGACGATGCCGAAGCCGCGGGTCTGCTCGATGCGCAGCCGGCCGGGAACGTGCCCGTATCGCTCGTCAAGGGTCAGTTGCAGCACCTGATCGGCGGGCTCGACCAGCTCCGGCCGCGCCTGGCGCAGGTCGCGGCCGATCGCGCCGCGGCTTTGCTCGAAGCGCACACCCGCGTGCGCCGTTCGGCGCGCCTTGGCGGCTCGGTGCGCGTCGAGCCGATTTTGCCCGCCGACGTACTCGGCTGTTTCATTCTGTTACCCAGTGGCGCGTGATTCCTATGCGATACATGCGGCGCGTAGCACCAAAGGTGCGTCATTCGATAGCCCCGAGAAAGGTCTTCGACCGGCGGCCCGCCGTCCGCCCTGAAAGGGCGCGCTGCGATAGCCAGGGGCAAAGCCCCTGGTTTTCGCAAGACAAAAAGGTCGTAAGCCCCAACGGGGCGAAACTGGTCGTCGCGCGCCGCGTGTTTCGCCCCGTTGGGGCCGACGACATGGAGAGAATCGGGGTGACCCTGGGCAGCGCCCAGGGCTGTCGAATTTGGCCCCGTTGCGGCCGTTGTCCGGCCCCGGCATCGATGCCTCCCCGCTGGCCTTGCCATCCGTCTCCCCTCGCCCTCCGTCCCTAGCCCATGCCGCGCCGCACCCAAGCATTTCAGACGATTCGCTCGGAGGGCGCCGTCCTTCCGCCCGATATCTTGCAAGCGATCGCCTCGCTCAAGGTCGAGGGCCTTTCCTCCGACGCCTACCACCTGCCGCCCGGCACCCGGCTCAACGAGGCGATCAGCCGCTCGTGGCAGGAGTTGCTCAAGCACTGGAAAGCCTTCCGAGAAGCGCGTGCCGCCCTGCCCGAGAGCGAACTGACCGGTACCGCCGTCACGAACGAGCGCTGGCTGCTCCCGTTATTCGCCGATCTGGATTACGGCCGCCTGGCCACGGCCACGGCGCCGGCGCCGGAAATCGACGGCCGCCGATACCCGATCGAGCGGTTCTACAACCACGCGCCCATCCACCTGATCGGCTGCAAACTGCCGCTCGACCGGCGCACGCCCGGCGCGCGGGGCGCGGCGAC
>DATLQY010000811.1:0-10441 GCA_035534975.1 Pirellulales bacterium | reverse complement strand
GTTGCTCGGGCACGTCGGGCGCCGGATGGACCGCGACGCTCAGAAACAACTCCGATTGTCGTTCGAAATCGGCCACGACCGCCTCAAGCTGCGATTCGGTCGCTTCCACCAGCAAGCCTTCCGCCTCTCCGACTTGCAATGCGTCATCCAGGGCCTCGAAGACCGAATCGCGTCCTTCGCCCTGGGCGTCGCCGAAGGCCCGGCGACGCTTCAGGAACGTGCCGAGCGCGCGATCGGCGTAGGTATCGTTGACCTTTTCCTCCGACGATTCTCCGGCAACATCGCCGCGCAACGGCGCCGTTTCTTCCTTGACGCCCTTCGGCGCTTCGTCCGACTCCTGTTCCAAAATGATGTCGTGCTTGGCGAGGAGTTGCTGGAGCTCGGGAGAATCGACCAGGTCGGAAGCGACGTCACAAACGATCAAGAGCGTATTGGCGGCAGTCGGATCGTCGTCCAACGCTTGGACGGCATCGACCGCCGAATTTCGGCGCGCGTCGGATTCGATCGGCTCACCTTTTTTCGGGTCCGCCATCCGCGCGCCACGGCCCGGAACGCCGCCGGCCCCTCGAGACGGCTCACTGGGGGCGCGCGCCTTATTTCCGGCCGATGCGCCGCCGCCTAGGACACCAGGCGATTGAGACGCCGTGGCGGGTGCCGACGGCTGCGAGCTCAGGCCCGGCGTTGCCGCAGGCTCCTCGCCCCGGCGCGTCTCGTCCTGGCGCTTCTCGTCCTGGTGCTCCGCGCCCAGATCCTGGAGTTCCGCGTCGCGTATCGCCGATTCCACGCCCTGATCGGCGCCAGGCGACGGCACTTTTCGCAACGACACTTCGTCCCGCTTCGCCGCGTCCATTTCGGCGTTGCGTCGGCCCAGCGCCACCTCACGTTCTCGTCGCGCGGCAGGCCCATCGGGCTGAACGAGCATGATCAGCAAGGCCGCCGCAAGCGCCAGGCAGGACCACAGCATCGGACGGCGCGCACGCTGCCACGACCAGCCAGGCTCCCGCGACGACCAGGTTGCCTCCTGCGATGAGGCCGGCACGGGCTTGCCGGCCTCGCGCGAATGGCCGTTCGCTTCCGCCGCATCGCCCTCGGCGTGTGCATCGCCCGCGACAGGCGCCGATGGCCCCGTTTGGCCCAAGAACAAAGCATCGCCCGACAGCATCGCGCGTTCGGCCGCCCGCAGTACGCGCGCGGCGAAATCGTCTTCCAAGCGATAGCGCGGCACGGCTTCGAGCGTGCCACGTAGCGCGCGAAGCTCGTCGAGCAGTTGGCGGCTTTCGGGCCGTTCGGCCAGCAACCGCTCGACGCGCGCGCGCTGGTCGGCCGGCAGCTCGCCGTCGAGGTAAGCGCTCAAGAGCTCACCATCGGGAATCGGGTCACCGTCGGAGATTGGGTCGTCGTCGGGAATGGGGTTCATTTCAGGGGTGGTCCAATTGTAGGACCTGTTTCAATTCGTCACGCAATTGCAGTCGCGCCCGGTGCAACCGACTGCGAACCGTGCCCAGGGGCAGCTCAAGGATGTCGGCGATGGCGTCGTAATCGTGCCCGTCGATCTCGCGGAGCACGATCACCGTGCGGTGCTCCTCGCTCAATTTGGCCAACGCGGCACGCACCTGGGCGGCCAGTTCCTGTCGCTCGAGCCGTTCTCCGGGACCCGCCCGGCCATCCACTGGTTCCTCGCCGGCCTGCTCGCGTTGCCATTCGACCGACAACGTCGGTTTCTGGCGTCGCTTGCGGCTGATCGCGGCGTTGAACGCGATTCGGTAGAGCCAGGTGTAAAAGGCGCTGGTTCGTTGAAATGTCTCCAATTTGACGAAAGCCTGAACGAAGGCGTCCTGCACCACGTCGCGAGCATCCTCGGGCGAGCCGGTCACGTGCGCGATCGTGTTGTATAGGCGGTCCTGGTACTTCCGCACCAAGTCGCCGAACGCCGCCGAGCTGCCGGCCAGGGCTTCGTCGATCAGTCGGTCGTCGTCTACCACGGCAACATTACCTTGGACGCGCGGAGCGGTGCGAAAGTTCCCGCCGCGTTGATTGTAGCGCGGGCGTCTCGCCCGCCGCGGGCAGCCGCGCAGGTCGCGCCGTCAATTAGGGAACTACCAACCGGCTCCATCATCCCGCTCCAACCCACGGATGTCAAACTCTTACGCTGAAATCGTTTGGGGCGGCCAAACTGAGCCGCGAGGCCGTTTCGAGAGGTGGTACCATAGCCCCGCCGCCCCCAGCAACATCAGCAGACTGAGATTCTGCGAGATACTGAGCCCCGTGCCGAACACGCCGCTTTCGTCGGTGCGAATGATCTCCTGTACGTACCGCGAGATGGGATGGATCGTGACCATCAGCGCGAAAACTTCGCCGTCGTGTCGGCGGTGCGGGTAGTAGGCCAGGAGAAACAGGCAAAGCAGCGCGGCGTCGATCGCGGCGTAAATCTGGGCCGGATGGATGGCCAAGCTGTGCTCCGGCGCCCCGCGGAGCGTCATCACCCGAGGCGCATCCGAGTCGGCGGTGAAGAACTCGATTCGCCGGCCGGCCCCGTCGATCGCCAGTAAGGCGTGTTCGGCGTCGTCGGCCGACTTGATTTCCAGCGGTTCCTCCAGCCCCGGGCCATAGATTCGAACGATGCGGTCGCCCGCTCGAAGCCCTGCCTGCTCGGCGGCCGAGCCCGGCTCGATCGATTTGATGATCGGCTCGACGATCGCTTGCCGGGCATCGTCTTTACTCTCGAATTTCAGGCCGTGGAGATAGATTTCCGCTTTTTCGACTTCGCGCACGTGCGGCGGGCTGCGGAAGGGGAACTCGACCGCCCAAGGCAAATCGCACGTGCCACCCCAACAGCAGCCGTTGCAGAAGCAGCCGACGCGCCCCAGCGCCAGACCGAGCATGACGCTGGGGGCGATCAGGTCGGCCAGCGCCAGTCCCGGCAGGCGGTGCCGGCGCGTGAAGGCGACTAGCGCCGCCCCGGCCCCGATGGCCGCGCCGAACACCACCAGCCCTCCTTTGGTGAACGTGAGCATTTCGAGGAACGATTCGCCGACGGTGTCTTTTTGGAAATCGGGCCAATACTCGACGATGTAGAACAGCCGTGCACCGAAGATCCCGGCGATGAAGACCCAAAAGGCCAGCGAGACGATCATATCCGGATCGAGCCCCATCCGGCGCGCGCGGTAGGCCGCGAGACCGACGCCTGAGGTTACGCCCGCCAGTAGCATCACGCCATAGCCGCGGATCGGCAGCCCCTCGCCGTCGCACAAGAGCGGCAGCACGAGCCAGATCACCAGACCGATCATCGCCAAGAGAGGCAAGTAGGCGCGAACTTCGGCGTCGAAACCGCGCCGCCACACCAGGACGGTCAGCAAGACCGTGGTGAAAACGGCCCACACGGCCAGCGCCCAGCCGAAGCCGAAGATCGGCTGGCCGCTGTACGGGTGCGGGATGTGGACCAGGGTTTGGAGCATTGGTGTTCCGACGTAGAACGGAATTCATTCCGTTGGCGATTCGCAGTGCTCAGGGATGAGGGGATAAGGAGATGAGGAGATGAGGGGATGAGGGGACTCGATTCTGCGTGTCTCCGCGTCCGTAATTCTTTTTCCTGTCTTCCGACTCCTGTCTGCTGACTCCTGTCTCGTGACCAATGACTACTGACCAATGACTTCATTATCAATCAATCGCGTCGTGCCGACGATCGCGGCAACGGCGGCCAAGGTCTTGCGATCGATTCGTTCGACGTCTTGGAGCGTCTCTGGATCGACCAACGCAAAGTACTCGACTCGGACGTCGGGCTCGGCCGCGAACAGCTTGTGGACTTCGGCCAAAACCGCCTTGGCGCCGCGCTCGCCGGAGGCAACCAGCTCGGCCGCCTGGCGCAACGAACGGTGCAGTACGAGCGCCCGCTCACGCTGGTACGCGGAGAGATAGGCGTTGCGGCTGCTCATCGCCAGCCCGTCGGGTTCCCGCACGATCGGACAAACGCGGATCTCGATCGGAAGGTCGAGGTCGGCCACCATCCGCCGGATCACGAGCGACTGCTGATAGTCTTTGTGGCCGAAGTAAGCCCGCTCGGGCAGGACCAGATTGAAGAGCTTGAGCACGACCGTGGCCACGCCACGAAAATGGCCCGGCCGAAAAAGCCCTTCGAGCGGTTCGGCAGGCCCCCGCACGTCGACATAGGTTGCGTGTCCCGGTTGGTAGACCTCGGGCACATCGGGTGCGAAGACCAGGTCGACGCCGGCGCTGGCCAAGGCGTCGAGGTCGGCGTCGAGCGTGCGCGGATAACGCTGAAAGTCGTCATGGGGGCCGAACTGGGCCGGGTTGACGAAGATCGTGGCTACCGTGAAACCGCACTCCAAGCACGAGGCCTCGGCCAGGCTCAGGTGTCCGGCGTGCAAGGCCCCCATCGTCGGCACGAGGCCGATTGTGAGGCCCGTACGTCGCGCCTTGGCCAGTTCCGCGCGCAACGCCGCGCGCGTGGTTACCAAGCGCGTTCGCATGGCGGCGGCCGACTGCGTGACCCCTGGCGATCGGTTCGACATGACACCATCAATCGATTACAGCAGGGCTGACAAAGCACGAGGGCCACCTGCTCCCGGCGTCGGTGGCGCATGATCCACCCTACCGCATTTCCCCCCAATTCCACAAGGCGAAAGCTCCGCCCACACGCCCCGCCACATTACTCACCGATGTCCAACGGCGACCGCCGCACGATCTCCAACATCAGCCTCGGTGGAACAACCCCCGCGTACTCTTCGACGTCGGTCTCGAGAATCTCGTCGAACCACGAGCACACCGCCGCAGTCCGCTCTTTCAGCCGTGTAACGCAACGGCCTGTGGGGGCTACGGAAGTAACACATGGTCGTCGGGCGGAGGATCCGGGAATGATTTGGTGATTGCGACGACAACGAACGGCTCGCCTTCCACGATGTCACTTGTCCGCGTCAGAATCACTGCGGTCCGCTTCTTGCGCGTGCTGCCGTCGGAGCTGCGCATGGTCGCCCAAACGATCCGTCCATGTTCGGGCTTGGGCACAGTGCCGCCTCCGCACACCGCGCCAGGCTAAAAGGGGCGTTCCTCGTCGTGCTCGAACCATTCGTCCGGAGGGCGATGCCGAGCCGCGAACGCCCGTAGTTCGTCGTTCGACGGGAGGACTCGATCCAGCACCCGCGCCGCAGCTTCGTCAGCCGTTTCCGGCTGTTCGGCCGAAACGGGCATCACTTGGATCACAAGTTGTTGGCTCTCCACGAGTTGGTGCCCCACGACCCGCTCCAAGGCGGAGCGGTCAATCTGATCGAGATCCCGGACATTGCGCACGACGGTTTCCATATTGGTATGCTACCACGAGACGCGCCGCGCGTCGAGATTCCTTGAAATTAGGTAGTGATATGATTTGCGAATCATATCACTACCTGAAATTACGTCGTGTCCGCCTAGCAACCAGGGATCCGCGGCCCCGTGGCAATGCGGCGACAGCGCCGCTCTGCCGGCCGAAAACGCTGCGCGAAGAAAACCGACTCCGCATCCCCTAACAATAGCTTCGATGACGTCGCACGCGAGGCGAAGTGTGGCGCATTGGCGGAGCCGCCGCTACGGAGCGTGCTCGCTGCGGGGCGGGATGGCGGAGATCGGTTTTCCTCGCTGCGCTAGCGTCCTTTTTTTGTTCTCGTTGCTGCGCAACGGGAACGTCCTCGGAGCGCGAGAATAATCGTTCAAACTCCCTCGGCCAAATCCTTCACGACCCGGCCTTCGCTGAGTTGATAGTGCAGGTGCTGGAATTCGTCCTCGTACTCGTGAGTCGGGTCGATCCCCAGGTAGTGTAGAATCGTCGCGCTCAGGTCGGCGGGCGTGACGGGCTTGTCGGCGACGAAGCCGCCGTTCTTGCTGGTGGCGCCGTAGACCTGGCCGCCCCGCACGCCGCCGCCGGCGAGCAAGGCGGTGAAGGCGTGCGGCCAGTGGTCGCGGCCTGTCTTCTTGGTGTTGGCGCTTTGCGTGAATTGACCCATCCTGGGCGTGCGGCCGAACTCACCCAGCGCCACCACCAGCGTCGAATCGAGCAATCCTCGCTGGTCGAGATCCGCCACGAACGCCGAGAAGGCCCGGTCGAAAATGGGGCAGAGCAGGTCCTTCAGCTTCGAGAAATTGTCGTGGTGTGTGTCCCAACAAGTGTTCACTCCGTCCGTGATCGTTTCATCCTGCCAATTGACCGTCACCAGCGATACGCCGGCTTCGACGAGCCGCCGCGCCATGAGCAGTCCTTGTCCCGCCGCGGTTTGCCCATAGCTTTCCCTCACTTCGTTTGGCTCGCGGCGCAGATCAAGGACGTCGCTTGCCCGATTTTCCAAAAGCGAATAGACGGCGCGCGCGTTCGACGCGAACTGTTCCTCAATCGAGCCGGCGGCGGCCGGCGCGCCGCGGGCCGATTCGATGCGCCGCAGCAGGTCGTGCCGTTTGCGTATTCGGTCCCAAGACAGGTCGTCGCGCAGTTGCAGTCCCTCGATCTGGAAATCGGCCTTGGCAAAGTCGCCCTGGAGCAGGAAGGCGTTGTGGCCTTCTCCCATCCGGCCGCCGGTCTGTCCGGCGATCCGCTTGTCTTGTCCGGGAAACTGCAAGTACCACGGCAAGACCGCCGCCGCCGGCAGGCCGGCGCGCGAGACGCCGTAACGCATGGTCAGGGCACTTAGCGACGGCCAATCTTCCGGCCTGGCCTGGTCGGTGATCGGGGGGCCGAAATACTCGCGTCCGCTGAACACCTCGCTGCACGCCGGCCCATGCACGTTCATCCGGTGGGTCATCGACCGCAGCAGGCAAATCTTGTCCATTTGCCCGGCCACGAGTGGCAAGTGCTCGCAGATCTGAATGCCGGGCACCCGGGTGGCGACGGGCTTGAACTCGCCGCGAATCTCGATCGGTGCGGCCGGCTTCATGTCCCACAGGTCGATATGGCTGGGACCACCGAACAGGAACAGAAACACGCACGACTTAGGACGCTGCCCGATCCCGTGCGTTCCTCCCGCGGCCCGGGCTTGCAGGCGAGCCAGGTCGACGGAATTCAGCCCCAGACAGCTCAAGCCGCCGATTCGCAACAGCTCTCGCCTGCTGATGCCGTCGAATAGCGACACAGGCTGGTTGAGGATGGAGGGCATGGTCACGCCGTGTTTTGGCCGCCGGCTGAAGGTTCATCTACCCGCTCAGTCTACAAGAACCAAGCCACCGTTGCCAATGACCTATGGTATAGAGGCCAAACAGGCGGTTGGCAGGCATGGTCGGAGTCATGGTCAAGAAGAATCGCTTCGACGCGAATAACTGGTAGAATCGATTCCTGCCACGCTGGGGAGGCTTGGAGGTTCCGACGGGTGCGATTCATCGAGCTGTTTCTGCTAAGGATGTTCCTCTTGGTGGGACTGCCGCTTTTGCTGCTCGTACTCACCGTCGGTCCGAAGCGATTGTGGGGAGGCGTCCGCCGGGGCTGGCATTGGCTGTGGAAGAAGCGGCTCGAACCTGAGGAGATTCTCGCGCAGGTCGTGCGGCAGCACGAAGAATTGGTGGAAGCCGTCAAGAACGTGATCATCAGGGCCGAGGCCGCCGAAGCGGAAATCGTGAGCAACATAGAAAAAGGGACACGCAACATCGCAGCTCTCGAGGAAGAGTCGGGGCTGGCGGCCGCTCAAGGCGACGATCTGGCGGCCCGCGAGGCGCTCTTCAAGTTGAGCCTCGAACGGTTGGCCAACGACAACTTTCGCGAGCGGTTGGTGCAGCAACGGCAGGTGATTGCCGAGAGCCGCCGCCGACGATTCCTGCTGGACCTTCAACTGAGGCAATACGAGGTGGGCCGCAGCATCCTGCTCAGCCAACTGGCCGAAGCCGAAGAGGTCGAACAGCAGTATTCCATCGCCAGTCACTTCGACCCCTTCAACGCCGTGGCCGATTGGCAGCGGGCCGAGGGCATGGTGCAAGACAAGGCGCTCAATGCCAGGGCCTTGGAACGGGTCCACGTCGACATGGCCGAA
Source organism: Pirellulales bacterium (assembly GCA_035534975.1). Lineage (GTDB taxonomy): Bacteria > Planctomycetota > Planctomycetia > Pirellulales > JAICIG01 > DATKSN01. The sequence continues at coordinate 2,444 of DATLQY010000811.1, read as the reverse complement.
ACCGGCCAGGCAGGCCCGCCGGTGCAGATCGATCCCGCCGTGTTGGACGCCCAACTGGCCGAGTTGCGATCGAAAATCGGGCAGGCCGCCAAACAAAACAAGCTGACTGGTTGAACTAACATTCGGAGAATCCGCCGTGGCCGTTTACAAACAACCTCGATTCTGGGTGCTGTCCGGCGCCTTTCTGGTGGCCATGCTCATCGTGCAGCAAATCTGGCATTGGGAAGTGGAACGGATCGAAGTGCCGCCCGGCAAGTTCCTGATCCGCACCCACAAATGGGGCAGAAACCTGGCCGAAGGCGAGATCATCGCTCCGGACGAATCGTACAAGGGAGTCATGCTCGACGTCTGGCCTGAGGGCCGTCACTTCCTGAACCCGTTGTTCTGGGAACATGAATTCGACGAGATCGTCAGCGTCCCGCCAGGCCAGTGCCTGGTGCTGACACGCAAGTTCGGCAAGGACATCGCTCCCAAGCGGATCACCGACGACGGCGATATCCTCGCCCAGCACGACCCCGATCGCCCGCACGACGGCGAACGCGGGATCGTCAAGGAGGTGCTGACTCCGCGCGCCTACCGCCTCAACAAGTACGCCTATTCCTGGCTGGTCAAGCCGGCCGTCGAGATCGAGATCAACGAGGTCGGCGTCCGCACGCTCAAGGTCGGCAAAGACCCCAGTCAACTCAAGGACGATTCCGAGCGAGGCCATTACGTGGTGCCGGTTGGGTTCCGGGGCGTCCAACAAGAGACGGTGCCCCCCGGGACCTATTACATCAACGAATACGTGGAATCGATTTCGCCGGTCGACGTCCGCAGCCACCGCGTGGAGCTCTCCGACATCACCTTTCCGTCGCGTGACGGGTTCATCCTCACGCCGCGGGTGGTCGTGGAGTACGCCGTCGACCCCGACAAGGCCCCGGAGCTCATGGTCCGCTTGACCGACGAAGGGGTTCTGCACCAGAAAGACTCCACGCCCGAAGAGCAGCAGGCGAACGAGATTCTGCAAAAGGTGATCCTGCCGCACATCCGCGGCTATTCGCGTATCGCGGGCAGCAACTTCGACGCCCGCGATTTCATCCTTTCCACGTCGATGTCGGAGAAGGCGGCGGCCGCCACTCAGACGCCCGCCGACAACGCGGCACAGGGGCCGGCAGAGCCGGACGCCAAGGCAGCCGCGCCGGACCCCAAAACCGGCCCTACGCCCAAGACGGCCAATGCCCGCGAGCGGATGCAGCGGGAACTCTTGGAGAAAGTCAAGGGCCGCTGCAAGGATCTGGGCGTGGAGATCCGCGCGGTGACGCTGGCCGACCTGTTGCCTCCCAAGGAGCTCTCTGAACAGATCGCGCAGCGCGAGCTGGCCCGGGTCGAACGCGAGAAGAACATGGCCCTGGTCAAACAGCACATGGCGCAGCAGGAGTTGGCCGCCAAGACCGGCCTCAAGCAGCAAGCCAAGGAAAAGGTGGCCGCCGAAACGCGCTTGGTGCAGGCAACCACCAAGGCCGAGCAGCTCAAGGAAGTGGAAACGTCGCGACTGACGCAGGAATTGAAGAACGCGGAGGTCGAGTTGGAGGCCGCCCGCGACCAGGCCTCCGCCACGCTGGCCAAAGGCGAGGCCGAGGCCAAGGTGATTGTGCTCAAGAACGAGGCTGAGGTGGCCGGGCTGCGGACGGCTGTGCAGGGCTTCAGCAGCATCGAGTACTTCGCCCAGTACCATATCTTGCAGAAGTTGGCCCCGGCGCTGACGGAAATCTTCGCTTCCGACGACGGCGACTTTTCGCGACTGTTCGCCGATTACATGTCGCGGCGGATGGGTCCGACGTCGGACGAACCGCCCGGCTCCGCCGCGGCGACCCCCACCGCCGCTCCCTCGACGGTAACACCGGCCGCCCCCACGGGCGGCCCGAAATAAGGACCCATCCCATGCCGGAATCGTTCGAGTTCTTTCGCCCGAACCGCCCCTTCGGTGCGAACTATTGGAAGCGCCGCGCGATCTTCGCCGCCGTGTTGTTGCTGTTCGGCCTGATCGCGCTCTTGGTGACGTGGAACACGTTCTTCGTGTACGTCAAGCCAGGGCAGCACCTGGTGGTCATCGCCAAAGACGGCGAGCCGCTGCCCGCCGGACAGGTGCTGGCCGAAGCCGGCCAAAAGGGCATCCAGCGCGAGGTGCTGGGAGAAGGTTGGCATTTCGTATTGCCGGTGGTCTATACGACCGAGCGGGGGAAGAACACCGACATTCCGCCGGGCAAGGTGGGTATCGTGACGGCCAAGGGAGGCAAGCCCTTGCCGCCGGGGAGGTTGCTGGCCGAAGAGGGGGAGCAGGGGATTCAGCGGAAGGTGTTGCCGCCGGGGACGTACCGCATCAACCTGCACGGCTACGACGTGGAACAAGTGGATGCCATCAAGATCGAGCCGGGCTTCGTGGGCGTGGTCCGCCGGCAACTGGG
>DATLQY010000810.1:0-11787 GCA_035534975.1 Pirellulales bacterium | reverse complement strand
GCTTATTAGCATGTGGAACGTGGTAGGAGGTCTCGCGGCGCTCCACCGTGGGGCGGAGGCAGTCCCAATCGTTGACGAGTGCCTCCGCCTGGCCGCGGGCAAAGTCGTCGATCCCAGTTTGATCCCGGGCGTGATGGACGTTCGCCTGCGACACTTCGCCAAGAGCAACGACGCCGCCGGTTGCCGGGGGACGGCGGAAATTTGGGAGGACTTGAAGCGGACCGACGCCGGCAGCCTGTACAACGCGGCCTGTTTCCGCGCCGTGACTGCGGCCGTCTTCCGAGCGGCCGACCAATCCGAGGCTACCGCAAAGCAGGCCGACGCCGAGGCCGACCGGGCGATGGATTGGCTCAAGCAAGCCATTGCGGCGGGGTTCAGGGACGCGGCCCACATGAAACAAGACGCCGACCTCGAGGCGCTGCGCTCGCGCGAGGACTTCAGGCAGCTTATGGCCGAACTGGAAGGAAAACCTCGTCAGTAGTCGCTGGTCCGTGGTCCATTGCCAGTACAGCCTGAGCCGTTGAAGCTCACGACCGCGTTCGGGGCTTTCTGATCATTGTGTGTAGCCCTCATGACGAGTGTCATTCAAGGGTGGAAGCATGTGATCCAGAGTGCTTCGCGCAGCGGATGGGCGTGATAGCCGAGTGGCAGCGAATCAAGGCCCTTACGGCCAGCAGTTGGACGCAAACCCACAAGCATCAACGGTTGGTTTTTCAAACACCAGACGGTAGAATGATCGTCGAACTTGGATCCGTAAAGAAACGGCTACGATCGTGGGCGCGATCTTCGACAAGATCCGGAAGGCAGTTGCCGAAGATCGGTTTATTGTTTCTTGGCACGCCGACGAACGCTGTGAGGAACGAGAGGTGACCGATTGGCAGCTTGTGGCCGGCCTGCAGGACGCGGAGCTGATCCGCGAACGGCCGGCGAGCAAACCGAACCCATCCGTGGTCGTTCGTCAGGTTCTTGAGGACGGTTCTGAGGTCCAGGTCATTTGGTCCTGGTTGGCGAGTAGTCGTCGTGCGAAACTTGTCACCGTTTATTTTTCGGATTAAGCCATGAGCGAACGGCGAGAAAAACGCAAGCGCTGGGTCCAACGCGGCCAATATGCCGTGGAGGTGGAAGTCGAGGTGGTTTATCCCGATGATGACGCCAGCGAAGCATGCTTGGAGCCGACCACGGTCCGCTGGCTGGATGAAATCGCCCGACGCGCCCAGACTGGGGACGTCGATTACCTCCGCGGCGTCGGACGTGTCTTCCAAGCCGTCTCGCCGTAAGCTTGCGTAACCCCCCTCCGCTCCCGCCCTTGCGGCGGCGGGAGCGGCGGTCGCGGGAACATGGGGCAAGAGAGAAGGTCGGGACGCCGCCACTTAGCCCGCCAAACTGCGGCTCCTGCCGGGCAAGCCGGCGAGGGGGCCGGGAGCTGCTTTGGTTTCCGGGACTCGTGTAGAACAACGAGGGCGTTGCCCTGATGGGCTGTGGAACACGACCCGCGGCGGTCGACGAAGTCGTGCGCGGCGTCCGGTCACAATCCGCCCACGATCGCCGACATTCTGCTGTTCCATCCGCGGCCTGCTGCAAGCAATCTCAGACCTCCTGAGGCAAATCAGGAGGTCTGAATCTGCGCAATCTGCTCAATCTGTGGATACCCTCCTGCTGGCGGCCATTCGCGCCGTTGGAACGAGCGCGGATCGGTGACGCGGGCGGTGTGCCCTGGCCGGAATTCGGCCTCGTCCGCGGCATGGCTTCGAATCTATCGCGCAAATTTGTGCGAAAAAGGTGTGACCAAGTGCCCTCGTCGCGCAGGACTAGTAATAGGTGCATGTAGCACTCGACATCCGAGTTGATGCCATCGCACGCATTACCTCCCCCACAAAGTGCGAAGATCGGCGTCACGCCCACCATTCCATCGAGGAGACCACCATGCAATTCAGCCGTTCGCGAAAAAAGACCACCCGTTCCGCTCGGCAAGACATTTGTCGCCGCCCGCTCAAACGGCGCCGACTGTCGATTGACTGCCTCGAAGACCGACAGTTGCTTTCCGCCGGATCCCTGGCCACGCCCGGTACGGGATTCCAGGTCAACACGTACACCGCAGGGACGGAAACGACGAACGGGGCCAACGGCTTTAACATTGTCAGCACGGTCAGCCCGCGAGCAGTGGCCATGGACAGCAACGGCGACGCCGCCGTCGTCTGGCTGAGCCCGGACGCGAACGGCGACGGCAATTGGACCCTGATGTTCCAGCTTTACACAGCCACGTCGCCCGGCACGGCGAATGCGACCCTGACGCCGCAAGGGGGCAACACGGTCGTCACCAGCGACATCCTTTCGATGCAGAACCGTCAGGGCGTCGGCGTCTCTCCGGCTTTCCACGTAGCCAGGGCAGCGGGGGGCGACTTCGTCCTGCTTTGGGATAAGGCCACTCTCATCTCCGGGTCGTCGAATAACTACAGCTATTCGACCTACGCGCAGGTCTACGGCGCAAGCGGAACGGCCTTAACCGGGACGATCCTGGTTGCCAGTGGCAGCAACGTCGCCAAGTCAGTGGCGATGAACGACAACGGGTTCGACGTGCTTTACGGGGCGATTGGGAAGGCGAGGCAATCCAGCAGCGGTTATACCCTCACCATGCAGCGGTACACCGACGCTGGTTCGACCGTGGGGAAGCCGATCAGCGTGGTCACGCCGGCGTTGCAGAACGACGAGGCCTCGATCAGCATGGATTCCACCGGCAATTCCGTCGTGGTTTGGGACGACATCAACTCCAGCGGCCAATACCTCATCAGGGCCCAGCGGTACAACGGATCTGGGCAGGCGCAGGGCGGCGTCATCCAAGTCAATCCGACCGCCACGGCAAACATCCAGGACGACAGCAACGTGGCCATGGATCCGGCGACAGGCGATTTCGTCGTTGCCTGGCAGGAATGGATGACGGATCCGAGCGGACACATCGTAGGTCTCTGCAATGTTTACGCCAGGCAGTTCTCCGCCAACGGCACGCCGGTTCCGACGGAAACGAATTCCGCGATCACGGTCGCAACGGCGACGTTCGCCAGTTTCACTGGCACGGATGGCAAAACCTATTACTTCGGAACCGGCGGCATGCCGGCAAACGATTCAATCGGCGTCGCGGCTTTGCCCGCCGGCAACGGCGCCTTCGACGTGTCGTGGACCAACGTTTACGACACGCTTCAGCCGAGCAGCTCGACGAGTGGATACACGACCATTGCGCACGACGACATCTACGCGGCGACCTATGCAGCCGATAGTTCTGGGACGGCGCTTCAGTCGATCCAAGTGACGACGAACGGCAATGGCAACCAGTTCTCTTCCGCGGCGATCGACGCGGGCAACGACCTCTTGGTTGTCTTTAGCGGCCCGCCGCCCGTCACCGGCACCAGTGACACGGGCGACGTGTTCGGCCAGTTTTACGCCGACCCGCCCGCTCCCCAGTCCGGCTCATCGACGGGTTCGTCGTCAGGGAGCGCTTTCTCGCCCCGCGGTCCATCGACCCCCGATCCGTGGCAGACCGCTGACTCTGTGCCGCCTGTAGCCTTCGAGAATTCGTTCGTCGACGAAGATGTGCTCAATGCGCTGGTTCGCGGTCATACGGCACGCAGGTGGAGGTGACCGGCACACCACAATGCCCTACCTGCTTGGCTTGGACCACGAGAAGCTGACGTACCGCTATAGCGGTCGAGATTTCTGGCTGACGGACCTAGCGGGTGTGGTGGCGAAGATCGAGGCAGTCACCGACGTTCTTGTTTGTCAGACAGCTTGAGAAGAGAGTTGCGATGGGCTGAAAGACCCTGGTCGCCATTTTCACCTGGAGATCCAATCATGCGTGGCAAGGCAACCCGTAAGCGCCGCCCTCTTCACGCGCGCACCGCCAAAAAACGTCGCCCGGCATCCTGGGTTCGCTTGGGCGAGTTGTTGGAACGCCGCGACCTGCTCAGCGGCGCGGGCTACGCGGCCAGCCTGCTGAAAGACATCGTCACCATTCCCAACTCGTCGAATCCCGCAAACCTCATCAACGTGGGCGGCACTGCGTACTTCACCGCCGACGACGGCACGCACCACGCGGAGCTGTGGAAAACCGACGGTACGGCAGCGGGCACGGCGCTCGTCAACGACTTCGGCTCGACCGGCACACTGGGAGGCTTCACGGACGTGGGCGGGACGTTGGCTCTCGTCTTCTCGGTAAAATCGTCTGGCGGCGACGACACCCAAATCTGGGCGAGCGACGGATCGGCCATGGGGACGACCCTCGTACAGGACCTTGGCAACGTATCGGGCGTCACGCTGGCCGGCTTTGGAGCGAACCTGGCCGTCTCGACCTCCGACGCGAAGGGAGGAGGCGAGCTTCTTACCGGTTCAGCCAAACCCGGCGGCCTGAGCGTGCTCGAAGACTTTGGCAACGGCACCCCATTGCCGTCGGACATGATCGACGACAATGGGGTATTGTACTTCGCGGAGAATCACCTGCCGGTAACGGGAGGCGGATCGTTAAACGACGAGCTCTGGAAGAGCGACGGGACCACGGGTGGAACGCAGTTGATCGCCACCGTCACGGCCCCGTTGGTTTTCGGAGTTTCGAGCCCTGCCGACAGCGGAATAGCCGGTCTGACCGCGGTGAATGGCTCCTTGTTCTTCTCCGCCTACAGTGCGGACGGCGACGAACTTTGGACGAGCGATGGCACGTCACAAGGAACAAAAGAGGTCTTGGACATCTACCCCGGAAGTTACTATGACACGACGGTCCTTGAAGAGTTTCCCAACAGCTCGTCGCCGACGGGCCTGACCAACGTCAATGGCACACTGTTTTTCACCGCCCACGACGGAACTCACGGCGAGCAATTGTGGACGAGCGACGGCACCCCGGGCGGAACGCGAATGCTCAGCAATGTTACTGACGGTGTCGCCCCCGGGGTCGTAGCTGACCTGGGCGGCGAGGTATACTTCGCCGGTAACATCGGCGGGCTTTGGAAATACGACGCGTCCGGAGTCGTACAAGTCACGGCCACCCCAGACTTTACCCTGTCCGACTTTGTCGTCAGCAGTGGAACACTTTATTTCACCGCGCGCCTTACCGATTTGACCGCATCGGAACTTTGGAAAAGCCAGGGCCACGCAAACGACACAAGTGCGGTTACCGACGCATCCGGAAAGCCGGTCGGGGCCCCGGCATCCAATGGCGTCGCGCCGGTTTTCCTCACGACCGCTTATAGCGGCGGCGTACTGTTTTCGCATACGGGCACCGACGGAAGCCAGTTATGGACGAGCGACGGAACCTCGACTGGTACAAAGCTAATCAAGGTGGTCAATCAGACCAATTTGGGGTCGTTTACCCAAGGAGCGGTCGCCGTGGGCGGATTGGTGTACTTCTTTGCGAACCCCGCCGGCAGCGGTTCTCAGGCGAGCTCTTATGACCTTTGGTGCAGCAACGGAAGCGCCGACGGGACGATTCAATTGGCGACGCGATTATTCGGAAACGGCGTAGATCCGATTCCGCCAACATTGGAAAACGTCAACGGAAGGTTGTATTTCGCGGCCAATGGCGGGGTTTGGACTAGCGACGGCACGGCCGCGGGCACCAAGGAGTTGGTTTCAATCGATCTAGTCAAATTCGACGAAACCGCGTTTCAGATCTTTGATTTCGATGGGCAGGTGCTCTTCACTTTGGGCGGGGGCTTATGGCAAACCGACGGCACGGCGGCGGGAACGTCGGCACTCGAGAATGCATCGTCGACAGTGCAATTCGATGCGAGCGTGGTCGCCGGTGGAGTTGCGTTCCTCGCCGTCACCAGACCCACGACAGGAACCGACTCACTCTGGCGGACCGACGGCTCGGCAGCGGGCACTCAGGCAATCACTGGGAGCGTTTTCACCAGTGTCGCACTGGTCACACTGGACGGAAAGCTCTACCTGACGGAACTTGATCCGACCTCTAACGACTATCAATTGTGGACCAGCGATGGCACCACCGCCGGAACGACGCTCGTTTACGATTTTGGAAAGGTCGTTTCCAAAATGTTGCCCGTGGAGGTCGACGGTAAACTGTATCTCGTCAACTTCGCATCGGGCGGCTACTCGTTGTGGGTGAGCGATGGAACGGTGGGCGGAACGACGAAGTTGGCGAGTTTAGCCGCCGCCGACTTTTCGACGATCAACGGGAAGGTCGTTTTCACCGCCGACGTCGGATCGAACTCCCAAACCCAGTTATGGTCGACCGATGGAACGCCGACAGGAACCCTCCTTGTGGCAAGCTTCAACCGCGGGACTGTTGTGGATTTCGTGCCGTTGGGGTTGGATCTGTACTTTCTCGGCGATGACGGGACGCACCGCCGGCAACTCTGGAAAACCGACGGCACGGCGACTGGAACCAGTATGGTCACCGATATCAACCCAGTCGAAGGTGCCGCCGGGTTCAACGCCGGCAGCCTGACAACTTTCAACGGCGCACTCCTGTTCAACGCAAATAATGGTACCGACGGACCCGCGCTTTGGACGAGCGACGGCACGGCCGGCGGCACGACGATGATCGCGGGGACGGGCGGGTTGAACGTTGGCGGCGCGCTCGCTAACGGCAATGCGTTTGTGCCCTTCAACGGCAAGCTGTTCTTCGCCGCCGATGATGGCACGCATGGCCTCGAGCCCTGGGTCTTAATCACACAAACGGTCGTGCCGACGGGCGGCCTTGCGATTGCCGCGACGGAGGGAGCGGCATCCATGGTCACACTCGCCACGTTCACCGACCCCAACGGCGCCGGGGCGCTCGCCAATTACTCCGCCAGCGTCAATTGGGGCGACGGAACCAGCGCCACGGCCGCAACGATCAGCGGTCCGGACACCAACGGCGTGTTCACAGTCACCGGGCGCCATACATATGCCGAGGAAGGGAGCGGCCTGAACGTCAGCGTATCGATCGGCGCGACCGGCGAGGGGAGCGCGATAGCCACCGACGTGGCCAACGTGGCCGACGCGCCGCTCACCACGGCCAACCAGACGCTCGCCGCGCAGGTAAACGCGGTCTTATCGGGAACGCTGGCCACGTTTACCGATTCGGGCGGAGCGGAGCCGCTGGCCGATTACAGCGCCACGGTCGATTGGGGCGACGGCGGCAGCACGACGGCCGGCGTAATCAGCGGCCCCGACGCCAACGGCGTCTTCATCATCAGCGGGAGCCACACCTACACCTCCGCCGGAACGCCCACGATCACCGTGACCGTTCACCACGATGCGGTGGCCTCCGACGTGCTGGTTCATGACGCCGTAACCGTGTCGGCGGGACCGCCTGCCGTCGATGCAACAGCCGCCGGAACGCTCGCCGCGACGGAGGGCGCAAGCCTGAGCCAAACACTCGCCACATTCACCGACCCCAACGGGACCGGCGCGCTCGCCACGTATTCTGCCACTGTCGATTGGGGTGACGGCTCGAGCACGACGTCCGGCACAGTCAACGGCCCTGATGCCAATGGCGTGTTCAGCGTCACCGGCAGGCACACCTACGCTGAAGAAAGTGTGTCGGCCGAAACGATCAGCGTGATCGTTCACCGTGCCCTCTCCGCGGACGCCACCGTCAGCGACACTGTGAACGTAACGGACGCTGCACTGTCGGTTAGCGGAACAACGCTCTCGGCACAGGTCAATTCAGCGCTGACCGGCACGCTGGCAACCTTCACCGATACGGGTGGCGCCGAGCCGCTGGCTGATTACAGTGCCACGGTCGACTGGGGTGATGGCAGTGGCACAACGGCGGGCACGATCACCGGCCCCGATGCGAACGGCGTATTCACGATCACCAGCAGCCACAGTTACACCGCGGCCGGCAATCCCGCCATCACCATCACCGTCCATCACGACGCCGTCACACCTGATGCCACGGTCCAGGACGAAGTGACCGTGACCGGCCCTGTCAACTTTACCTCGCCGGGCGGCGATGTGACCGTGAAAGGCGTTAACGGAAACCTCGAAATCGTGTCTGGCGCCACGGTGGTCTCGACCACACCACTGGGCGAGGTAGCTTCGGTAACCATCACGGGCGCCGACGGCGTCGCCAACAACTTCACGCTCGACTATTCGGGCGGTACGTTCCTCGTTGCCGGCGGCACCACCTTTAACGGAGGCGCTTTGCCCGCCACGCCCAGCAATAGCCTGAGCATCGTCGTCGGCGCGTTCAATACTGATACCTTCGATTTCAGCGGCACCCACAACGGCAGCATTCAGTTGGGCGCCGGTGGCCAGGTGGTGAACTACACCAACATGACGCCGCTGGCCAACAGCGGCACGGCCGCCAACGCCGTATTCAACTTGCCCGACGGCACCGTCGTCGCCACGCTCGACGCCGGGACGGGGCAGGGAGTCATCGAGCTCGTGAGCGGCAACGGCGCCTTCGAAACGACCACGCTGCCCGCGCCCAGCGGCTCGCTCACCGTGAACTCGGGTAACGGCATGGATACCGTGACTGCGACGAGTAGTTTTTACAACAACTTCAACTCCAACCTCACCATTCACGGCGCCGCCAACACGCTTTCCGTCAACGTCGCCGGCGCCGGCACGCTGGCTGCCACCGAAGGCACGGTTCTCACCAATGCCGTCGCCACGTTTCGCGACCCCAACGGCGCCGGTACGGCCGGAAGCTACTCTGCGACCATCGATTGGGGCGACGGCACGAGTGCGACGCCGGGTGCGATCAGCGGTCCCGACGCCAATGGCCTCTTCACGGTAAGCGGCACTCACACTTATGCTGAAGAGAGCGCGACACCAAGCACGGTGACGGTGGTGGTTCATCGGGCCAATGCCACCGACGTGAGCATCACCGATACCGTAAGCGTGGCCGATGCGCCGCTCAGCGGCACCGCGACGAGTGTGGCGGCGACCGAGCAATCGACGTTCAGCGGTACGGTGGCCACGTTCACCGATGCCGATCCGGCGGGCGCGGCCACCGACTTCACCGCGACGATCGATTGGGGCGATGGAACGACCACCTCCGGCACCATCGTGGCGGCCGACGGCAGTTTTCATGTCGCCGGCTCGCACGTCTATACCACGAGCGGTAGGGAAACCATCAACGTCGTTGTCAGCGACGTGGGCGGCCGCTCGGTGACGATCGCCAGCACCGTCGCCGTGGCCGCCGTTGGCACGCCGCATCAGCACTATGTCATGGCGGTCTACGAAGACGTGTTGGGCCGCGCCCCGGATCCGGGAGGTCTCTCCCACTGGACGGAGCAACTCGATTCGGGCGCACTGAGCAGCAGTGTCGCCGCGGCCATCGCCCACAGCGACGAATATTACGCCAACGTGGTCATCACGCCCGCCTACTTGAGACTGCTTGGCCGGGCGGCCGACGCGGCGGGAGTCGAGTATTGGACCACGCAAATGGACGCTGGCGAGACCGACCAGGAGCTCGAAGCCGATCTCGTCTCATCTCCGGAGTTCTACGCGAAAGCCGGCGGCACGAACGCGGCCTGGATCGACGCGGTTTACAAGCTGCTCTTGGGCCGCGCGCCCGACGCGGGTGGCGAAAGCTACTGGCTCAGCCAGTTGGACGCCGACCTGGCTGCCGGCCAACCGACGGGACAGGCGCTGAACCAGGTTGCGCAGGGTATCGCGGGCAGCCAGGAGAACAACACGCAGCTTATCAACGACGACTACTTCCACTACCTGGGCCGCGCCGCGGATTCCGGTGGGCTCGCCGACTGGCTGCGACAATTCGCCTACGGCGCGACCAACGAAGACGTGATCGCCGGCTTCACCGGTTCGGCCGAGTATTACGACGATCACACGAGCTGATCCGCGTCGGCAGTCGTTCCCGATGTTTGGGGCTTTGAGTTTCACTGCGGCCACTCGCCCGATCGCACAGGCAGCGAAGAGAGCCGTTGGGGCCCGGCGGCGGTGATCAACACGGGGTCTTCGAGCTTCACTCCGCCGACGGACGGGTCGCTGACGATTGGCTCAAGGACGATGACCATGTTCTCGCAGAGAACCGTCTCGTTCGCGGGATGGAGTTCCGGCGGCTCGCTGTAAGAACAGCCGATGCCATGCCCGACAAAACCGAGCTCGTGATTTGGCGAGCGGTAAAGATTCCGCCCCAGCCCGCGCCCCTCGGCAATCTTGACAGCGAGCCTGGCCACCTCTGCGCAAGACACCCCGGGACGGAGCAATTCCACGCAGCGGTCGTAGATTTCGGCGGCGGCGACCATCAAGTCGAGCAGCCGACCGCTGGGCTTGCCCAGAAAAATCATCCGAGAAAGGTCACCCCGGTATCCCTGGCAGGTTGCGCCGCAGTCGAGCTGGACCGGCATGCCTTCGGCCAGCTCGACGTCGCCGGCGAAAGCGACGACCTGGGCGGTGCGCAGGCCGGAGCAGATCTGGGTCGAGAAGGAGACTTCATCGCTGCCCGAGCGCTTCATCGCCGCCTCGACCCGGACCAGCAATTCCCGTTCGCTGACGCCGGACCTGGCCCATTCGAGAAAGGCGCGGCCGCCGGCGTCGGTGATGCGGCTCGCCTCGCGCAGCAGAGCGATCTCGGCCGGACTCTTGATCTGTCGCAAGGCCAGCAATAGCGACGAGGCGTCGTTGACGGTCGCCTGCGGGAACCGCTCGCGCAAGGCGATGTAGACAGGGGCCGGCAGCGCGGGGAAGCCCGCGATGCCGAGCGTTCGCACGTGCGTCGGGAGCAACGCGCTGACGGCGGCGCCGTAGTTGCCCGTGATTACGACTTCGTCCAAGGGAGTCCGGGCTTGAGGCATGTCGAAACTGGCGTTGGTCAAGAGGATGCAACGTCCGGGGGTCACCACGCAGACGGCCGAGTCGTGAATGCCCAGGCGGGTTTGTAGCCGGTCAGATAACGGACGTGTCCCGGATGAGTCTTGTTGGCGTACGCCACCAGGGCGTCCAGCCGTGCTACGGACACCGCGTCGCGCACGCGATCCAGACGCGCGCGATATTCATCCGAGGTAATCGCGTTCATGAACCTTCGCCCATGGTTTGCAGGCCGGTGCTCGGTCGGAACTCGCTGAATCGTGCCAGCCATCCAGCGCACCGCGGCGGCGACGCACTGTCGCGCGGAAGGCCGCAACCGTCAGCTTCCAAATACCTGCCGGCAGACACGCAGAAAACTGCCGCCGAGTATTGCCCGAATGTCATCGTCACTGTATCCGCGGCCAATCAGCCCGCGAGTGATGGCTGGCAAGTGCCCGAGGTCGGGAATGGCCCACGAGATGTTCTTCGTGCCTTGCGCCCGTTGGAAGTCGCCCCACGCCCCCTCGGTCGGAAACAAATCAACGCCGAGCGCGACGGTTTCGATACCGCCCGCCTTGACCAATTCATCGATGGCGTCGAGCGCATGCGCCGTGCCGGGATTTTGACCCAAGTACGATGAATAAAAGTGAATGCCGATCACGCCGTTCGTGCGTGCAATCGCTTCGACTCGACCGGGTCCAAGTTCGCGCGCGGTGCCATGTGAAACGATCATCGGCCGCTGGGCCAGTTCGACGGCCTGGTCGAAGGCGCGCTGCGGAATGTGCGTCAGGTCGACGACCACGCCCAGGCGCTGGCACTCGCGGACCACGGCCATACCGAAGGCGGTCAGCTCGTCGGTTTCGACAAGCTGGTTGGGCACGGCCCAGCGGAGTTGGAGTTCACGCAAACCCAGCTTGTAAAATTCATGCAGTTTGTCGAGGTTGCCCTCAAGCAACTTGCCTCCTTCGACACCGAGCAAGATCGCTATCTTCCCATCGCGCTTGGCCTGCTTGATGTCGGCGGCCGTGAGAGCAAGTAGCA
>DATLQY010000809.1:0-3975 GCA_035534975.1 Pirellulales bacterium | reverse complement strand
GTGGAAGCCGCCGGCTGGTCCTGTCGCGATTGGTTAGTCATGCCCGTCAATAATAGCAATGCTTGGGGCGTTTGTTTACCCTGTAGGGTGGGCACTGCCGACCATACCAGACCGCCTGGGATGATACTCCGGAAAACTGGCGCAACGCGCTGCAAGGCGGCGCGACTCAGGAATGACGCGAAAAACCTGTGGGGTGGGACAATTGGCTGAAAGCCCCGATCAAACCATCGAGTTGCTCCTCGGAGTGACCGTAACTGAGTCCGATTCGCAGCCTCGCCTGGCCGGCGGGCACCGAGGGGGGCCGAATGGCGGGCACCCAGTAGCCGCGTTCGGCCAGCGCGGCGGAAACCGACAAGGCCCGCGCCGGCTCGCCGACGATGACGGGAATGATCTGGCTGGCGGTTGTGCCGATCTGCCAACCCTGGGCCGCCAGCCCCGAACGTAGATCCGCCGCTCTCGCCAAAAGCGTTTGGCGCCGCTCGGGTTCGTCGCGGACGATATCAAGCGCCGCTAGCGCCGCGCCGCAACTGGCCGGGGGAGCCGCGGTGGAAAACACGTAAGGCCGGGCTTGGTTCATCAGCCAATCAACCAGTGCGCGGCTGCCACTCACAAACCCGCCGGCGCAGCCGAGCGCCTTGCTGAGCGTACCCACGCGGACGTCGATCTGCTCCTCCACCCCCAGCGATTCCGCGAGGCCCCGGCCTTGCACTCCAAACACTCCCGTCGCATGCGCCTCGTCCACCAGGAGCATCGAGTGGAACCGTTCGGCCAACTCGGCCAACGAGGCCAGCGGCGCCAAATCGCCGTCCATGCTGAACACGCCGTCGGTTACGATCAAGCGGCGGCGAAAACCACGCGATTGGCCGAGCAGAGTTTCCAGGTGGTCAGCGTCGTTGTGCCGGTAGACGTACACCGCGGCCCTCGAGAGCCGGCAGCCATCGACCAGGCTGGCATGGTTCAGAGTGTCGCTATACACGGCGTCGCCGGGACCGATGAGCGCCGCCACGACGCCGACGTTGGCGGCATAGCCCGAACTGAATAAGAGAACCGCTTCCGTCCCCTCGAATTCGGCCAGCCGCTCTTCAAGCCGCTGGTGCCGCCGGGCATGGCCAACCACAAGCGGACTGGCGCCACTGCCCCATCCATCCTGCTCAGTGGCGCACGCGACGGCGTCGGCCAGGCGCCGGTCAGCGGCCAGGCCAAGATAGTCGTTCGAGCCGAAGTTGACCAGCTCGCGGCCGTCGATTTCGAGCCGCGCCGCCTGGGGACCGCGATAGGTCCGTAGCCGCCGGCGCAAGCCGTGGGCTTCCAGCGCGGCCAGCTCATCGGCGATCCAGGCCAGCGGATTGGTGCGATGGGCCATGGATTCTCCAATTCAACGAACATCGTGGAACGGAATGTCCACTCGCCGAAGGTTACGGCACACGGAGTGTGCCTACTACTTTTTCGCCTTGGCCAGCTTCAGCACGCAGGCAAATTCTGCCGGCGTGACCGGTTGCACCGAAAGCCGCGACCCACGGCGCAATAATTCCATTTTTTCCAGTTCCGGCGATGCTCGCAACGTATCGAGCGGCAGCGGTTTGGCGAAGATTTCGACGAGCCGGATATCGACCATCTGCCAGATCGGATTGTCGGGCGAAGCCTTGGGGTCGAAATGATCGTCGCCCGGCAGCCAGGCGGTGTGGTCGGGGTACGCCTCGCGAACGACCACGGCCGTACCGACTACCGCCGCGGGTTCGGCGTTCGAATGGTAGAACAGCACGCCGTCGCCCAGGTGCATCTCGTCGCGTATGAAGTTCCGCGCCTGGTAATTTCGCACGCCTTCCCAGCCGGTCGTCTGGTCGGGGCTGGCGGCAAGGTCGTCTATCGAAAACGCCCCCGGCTCGGTCTTGAGCAACCAGTTTTTCTTGGCGCGGCCCATTCAATACTCCTGGTGCGCCTCGGCGTTCCAATGATAAAGCGTGCGCGCCGAGGCGACACGCTTGAACTCGCGAGCGTCGGCGTCGATCTGCGCGCGGGTCAGAAGCCCGGCCACGTCGGCCACGTCGGCCTCGGTAAGCGGCTCTTCACGGGCATCGGCGCCCAGCCCGTGCAGCTTGCCGCGGACGTAAATCACCGCCTCGTAGAGCGAATCGCCCAGGCCGGCCCCGGCGTCGCCGCAGACCACCAGCCGTCCGGCCTGAGCCATGAAGGCCGAGGCGTGCCCCACACTGCCGCCCACGACGATGTCGCACCCCTTCATCGAAATGCCGCACCGGCTGGAAGCGTTACCCTCGATCACCAGCAGTCCGCCGTGGCCGCTGGCCCCCGAGCACTCCGAGGCATTTCCCCGCACGCGGACCGTGCCCGACATGATGTTCTCGGCCACGCTCCAGCCAACATTGCCGTGGATCGTGACATCGGCCTTCTTGTTCATCCCGGCAATGAAATAACCGGCATGGCCCCGGATATCGACGTGGACGGGCCAATCGAGTCCGACGGCCAGATTGTGGCGGCCGTCGGGATGAACGATTTCGACGTGATCCGCGCCGCTGCCGGGCAATTCGTGGTGCAGGAACTGGTTCAGTTCGCGGACGCCGATCTTGGCCAGGTCGAGCACCAGCGTGCCATCGCGGGAGGCTATACTTTCCATGAATGAATTTCCTCCGGCAACGGCTCGAAGATGTGCGCGTCGGCGACGCCGGGCAGGTGGGCCAGCGAGCGGAACTCGGACGAGATGGCGACGTAGTCGTCGGTTTCGGCCACCACGGCCGGCTTGCAAGCGAAGGCGTCGCGCACGAGGGTGAGCTGGTCGGCCGTGGCGATCAGGAGAGTATAAAAGCCGTCGAGCTCCTCGAAGGCCACGTGCAGCGCCTGGTCGAGCGATTCGCCTTGACGCATGCGCCATTCAATGAAACGGCAAGCGGCCTCGGTGTCGTTGTCGGTCTCGAACGCCAGCCCTTCGCGTTCGAGTTTGCGGCGGAGCATGTAGGGGTTCGAGAGCGAGCCGTTGTGGACCAGGCAAAAATCCTCGCCCGCCGTGAACGGGTGCGCATGGGCGGGCGACACCGCCGATTCGGTGGCCATCCGCGTGTGGCCGACGCAGTGGGTCCCGGCCAGGCCGGCAAAGCGGTAGCGGCGTGCAATTTCCGAGGGGTGTCCTTCGTCCTTGTAGACGTCGATCGCGCGGCCGACGGAGAGCAAATGCAGCGCACGGTCGTGTTCGGCCAGCCAGGTCTTGAAACACGCCGGTTCAACCGTCGACGTCAGTACGGCGTGGTTCTCCAGCGGCTCGATGGTTACGTGCATGTCGTGTTCCGAGCGGAAGCACTCCATCAGCCTCCACCAGTCGTAGTGGCGGTCAGGGGCGTAAAGGCTAAAACGACGCGTCTCGCCTTCCCTCTGAGGTCCCGCGGCCGCCTCGCCGAAAACGGCCAGCCCGCCCGAATCGGGTCCGCGCTCCGACATGCACTCGAACATCGGCACCAGCAGCTCGCCCAGCGAGCCGGTCGCCGCCCGGTTCTTGATCAAAAGTCCAACGATTCCGCACACTAGAAAAACTCCAGGTACCGATTGACTTCCCAATCCGACACGTGCCGATGGTACTCGACCCATTCCATCCGCTTCAAGCGGATGAACTCGCCGATGAACTCCTCCCCGAGCGTTTGGGCGAACAAGGGATCCTGCTCCAGCGCGACGATCGCCTCGTGCAGGCTCTGCGGCAGCACGGCGATACCGCGCTGGTGCAACTCCTCGGGTGAGAGGGTGTAGTGGTTGACGTTATGGGGTTCACCGGGATCGAGCCCGCGGTCGACGCCGTCGAGTCCGGCGGCGATCACGGCCGCCGTGGACAGGTAGGGATTGGCGCACGAATCGGTCAAGCGCAGCTCGATCCGGCCAAAGGGGATACGGACCATCGAAGTGCGATTGTTCGCTCCGTAGGAGATGTAGGCAGGGGCCCAGGTCGCGCCGGAAAACGAGCGGCCGACGACCAGC
>DATLQY010000808.1:0-2972 GCA_035534975.1 Pirellulales bacterium | reverse complement strand
ACCTGTGAGCTGACCTCGATCCGCGTCTTTTGCAGGGCAAGCTGCGAATTGAGGTGGTCCATGTCGGCCACCAACCGCTGCAAGCCCAGTTTGTTCATCGTCTTGATGATTTGCGACACGTAGACGCCTTGATAGTCGCGGTTTTGCGATGAGCCGACCGTGTCCGACTCGTAGCCGACGATCGGGTTAGGGTGCGTGCCCGCCTGAATGGCGGTGCCGCGGAACGAGATGATATCGGCGCGGACCTGGGAGATGAGCGGGCTGTTGTCAGCGGCCATTCGCTGCAAGTCGTCGAGTGTGAGCGGCTGCTGGCCCGACTCGCGTTCGAATAGGGCCGAAGACCCCTCCTCGGACAGGCCGGGAAACAGCTTTTCCAAAAGCGCCTCCGGTTGCGAGTCTCCGGCGGGTTCGACGACGTTGTCGGGGGACTCATTCGCCACATCAGCCTTCGCCATGACCGGAGCATCTCGTTCCACCACAACCGCAGACGATCGCCCGGTCATGCTTTCAAGAAGATGCTCGAAGAAGAACTGCTTGCGGTCCTCGCGAAAGGTGCCGTCCGCGGCGGCCGTGAGCAAGGGGCGGAAATGGGTCAGCATCTGTGCGCAGACCATCAGGAACATCGTCGTCCAGACGATCAACACCTTGTTGCCTCCGAACCCGCTGGGAACGCTCGTGCCCAAAAGCCGCAGGCCATATCCGACGCCGATGCCGCAGACGGCGATGTGCAGCACGATCATGAACTGCACGTTGGTCGTCGAGACGCCGAAGAGCCAGGCCACCGGTGCGAAACCGACCAACAGCATGCTCGTCAGGCAAGCCGCCCCTGAGAGCACCGCCACCGCCTGCCGCAAGCCGACCGGCGAACCACTCAGGCCCAGCAACACGTAGAGACTCGGCGCGCAGAGCGAAATTGAAGCCACCGCGATCAGCGGCACCTTGAGCGCGGTCATCCAGAGCGTGTCGCCCCCCGCGAACGCGCCCATCGCCAGCCCGTAAAGCGCGTCGAAGGCCAGCGCCGCCGCCAGCAATGTCAGGCTCGCGCGCCCATCGAACCGGTCGTGCGCGACGCGACGGGCGAACTCCCGCGGCGCTTTGAGCACCAGGCTCAGCA
The DNA here is from genome assembly GCA_035534975.1 of Pirellulales bacterium. Lineage (GTDB taxonomy): Bacteria > Planctomycetota > Planctomycetia > Pirellulales > JAICIG01 > DATKSN01. Next base: position 1,858 of record DATLQY010000808.1, on the reverse strand, counting down.
GGTTCGTCGGCTCGAAATCGATGGCTTCGTCCACAGGCAAGCCGGCCGGCGACATCGGTACGATCTGTTCCGCATGTGACATGGGTTATCCTCCCAAGAGACGCTTCCAAACGATGGTCACGAAGACGAATTCGAAAAAGTTGCCCTCCAAGGCATCCGTCCGCAGGAAGGCGACGGGGTAGTTCGGGCTTCCCAAGAACGGCCGCAGAATCCAGGCCAGTTGGCAACCGACCAACGCGTTCGAGGCCAACCACGATAGATAAAGCTTCGCGATCGGCGTGCCGGGCCGGCAGAGCCGCGCCAGCCCTCGTAACACCGTGCTGTTGCCGTAAACGCCGGCACAGCCGACGAACGCCACGTGTGCCAAGAGCAGGACATTGTGCGACAGATCTTCGGACGGCCTGGGTGGCGGGCAAGTGACGGCCAAAAACGCCGCCACCGGCGCCAGCGAAGCCAGCACAAGGCTGGCGGTCGCCATGGCGCGGTAGGTCAGGGCCGCGATCTGGGCGAACCGCAAGCCGCTGTTCATGAGCTGCGCCAACATCCAATTGAGCAGCATGACCAGGCTGGTGGTGGTCACCAGCAACAGCGGCAGCTTGATGGCCACGTAGAGCGCCAGCTTCCAGGAACGCCACAGGCCGAAGGTCGCCCCGTAGCCGGCCGAGCCGAGCACGACGACCGCCGCCGAAAAGGCGATCGCCGCGGCCAATTGGCGGCGAGCGGCCACGCGCTCGAAGAACGCCTCGCCGCGCTGGGGATCGAGCCCCAGCGACAAGGGCAATCGCCGGCGCCAGCCAGACTGGGAAAGGGCCGAATTCATGGCATTCGAACAGGCATCATGCCTGGGTTACGGGACGAATCGCGCAGGCCTCGTGCCTGCGGGCGCGATAAACGCTTGCGGGGCGTTGGCGCGCTGAATTGGGTCGAAAGCGTGGCGAATTCACAGGGGCGACGAATGGTAACGACAATGCGAGATACGGGGAAGGCCAGATTCCGCTTCACAAACCGACGGGCGGATGGTACGAAGGTTCAGCCATTTTTGGCCCCTGAATTGGGACGCACCAACCCTGAGACGCGACCTTGAACCTCGACCGCGCGACCGAGACCGCCGCAGCCGACCTCTTCGCGCTGACCGACCGCGAACTTTGGCTGGTTACGGCCCAGGCCGGCTCGCGGTGGGGAGGGCTGATCGCGACGTTCGTCAGCCACGCCTCGCTCGCGCCGGAGCTGCCGCGCGTGCTGATGGCCGTCGCTTTGCAGCATTTTACCTGGGAGCTGATCCAAACGAGCGGGGCCTTCGGCCTGCACCTGATCGGCGAGGAGCAGCTCGACTGGGTCTGGCGGTTCGGCTTAGCGTCGGGCCGCGACACTGACAAACTGGCCGGGCTTGCGATCGAAACGGCCGTCACCGGAAGCCCGCTCTTGCCGGGTGCGTTGGGATGGCTCGACTGCCGTGTCGAAGCGCGGCTCGACATGGGCGACCGCACGGCCTATCTGGCCGAGGTCGTCGCGGCGCGAAGCATTCGACACGCGGCACCCTTGACCCTCCAACGGCTTTTGCAGCTTGCTCCGGCCGAGAAGCGGCAGGAGTTGCGTGCGCTCAAGGATCGCGACGCCGCGATCGACGCCAACGCCATCCGAGCCTGGCGGGAGGAAAGAAGGAAGGCGGAAGGATGAAGGATGAAGGATGAAGGAGGAAAGAAGAGGGCGTTAGGCGTTGGGCTTTAGGCCGGCTGGAAACGTCCAACACCCATCGCGACACCACCACTCACCACTCACTACTCACCAAATGCCCCATGAAACACTCCGCCGGCACACTCCTCTATCGACGCGGCGACGGCGGCCTCGAAGTCTTGCT
>DATLQY010000807.1:0-5788 GCA_035534975.1 Pirellulales bacterium | reverse complement strand
ATTCGGCTACCGTGACGCTGGGGGGAAAGGGGGCCTATCGACCGATCGTGCGCGCCCGGGTGCCTCTGACCACAATTCCCGAGTCTCGTGCCCCGCCGAGGCTCCTTCTACCACTCTATGAATAATCCGGGCTAGCATGCGCCTTCCACGCCCCCGCTAAAGCCGGATAAAATCTCGTGCCGAACAGGATTGCCTCCGTGGCGTTCCGCGTCGAGCGAAAAGTCGTCGTACCCGGTTCACGGAACGCCACGGAGGCCACGGAGGGCGTTCCCTACAGATGGATTGGCCCTTTGCCGGCCCAAATTGGCCCTTGTCCCGAAGCGGCGTCGATTGTAGATTATTGTATTGCCTTTTCGTTCGATTCGCCGTCGGCGGCCAAGCGCGCGACGGCCATGCAGTTGGCGACTTGACGAGGACCGCGGGCCATGAAGAAGGGAATTCATCCCAAGTATTTTGACACGACCGTGAAGTGCGGCTGTGGCAATTCCTTCAAGACGCGCAGCACCATGGCCGAATTGAAGGTCGATATTTGCAGTGCCTGCCACCCGTTCTATACGGGCAAGCTCAAGTACGTCGACACGGCCGGCCGGATCGAGAAATTCAAGACCAAGTTCGCCGGCGCGGGCTACGCCAGCCTGAAGCGCGACAAGAAGGCCGCCAAGACGGCCGCCTCCGAGCCGGCCGCCTCGGCACCGGCAGAATCGTAGCCGCGCGCTGGAGCCGCCAGGCGTGGCGGGTTCGTGCGAATTCCGAATTGCTTCAGCGTAAGCCGGACTTCTCACGCTTTTCCGCGACGGGGTCTTTTGGCACGTTGAAAACCCTGCCCTATGGTGCGATGCCATGCGCGAACTTTTGGACCAGAAACTTACCCGTTTCGAGGAGCTCGAACGGCAACTCGTCGACCCCGCCGTGCTCAGTAACTCGGCCCTGGTGGCTGCCGTCGCGCGCGAGCACGGTTCGCTGGCCAAGCTGGCCACCAAGTACCGCCGCTTCAAGGAGCTCAACGCCCAGATTTCCGACGCCCTGGCGATGGTCGCCGGGCATGACGCCGAAATGCGCGAGCTGGCCGAAACCGAGTTGCCCGAGCTGAAGGCCGAGCGAGAGAAATACTGGAACGAGCTCTTGGACATGACCGTCGGCGGGGAAGACGCCAACCGTGGCCGTTGCGTCATGGAAATCCGCGCGGGCACCGGCGGCGACGAGGCGGCCCTCTTTGCTCGAGACTTGTACGACATGTACAAGCATTACTCCGAGTCGAAGGCATGGAAGATGGAAGTGCTCGACCTGCACCCCACGGAGCTGGGCGGCTTCAAGGAGGTCATCCTGGGCGTCGAGGGAGAAGGGGTCTACCGCGAGCTGCAGTACGAAAGCGGCGTCCACCGCGTGCAGCGCGTCCCCGAGACCGAGGCCAAGGGCCGCGTCCATACGTCGACCGCCACCGTGGCCGTCATGCCCGAGCCCGAGGACGTCGAAGTCGACGTCAAGCCCGACGATTATCGACTCGACCTGTTCTGCGCCAGCGGCCCCGGGGGACAGCACGTGAACAAGACCGCCTCGGCCGTGAGGCTCACGCACCACGAAACGGGGATCGTCGTGCAGTGCCAGGATGAAAAGAGTCAGCACAAGAACAAGGCCAAGGCGCTGCGCGTGCTCAAGACGCGCATTTACGAACAGAAACGGGCCGAGGAGCACGCCAAACGGGCCCACGACCGCAAGACACAGGTCGGCACGGGCGAGCGCAGCGAGAAAATCCGCACCTACAATTATCCCGATAATCGTGTGAGCCACCACAGCATCAATCTCTCGATCAAGCGCCTCGACCAGATCATGGCCGGGCACCTGGAGCTGCTGCTCGAACCCTTGATCGAGGAAGACCGCCAGCGGCAACGCTCGTCGATGGGGACCGTGGAATAAAGGATGAAGGATGAAAGTAGCGGAACTCGTAAGAGTTCCGATGTCGTGTGCCCAGCATCGGAATTCTCACGAATTCCGCTACGAACGCCTAATGCCTAATGCCTAGCGCCTATCGCTTAACGCCTATCGCCTTGTCCCCCATGCCCCATGCCCCGTTACCGCCTTCTCGCCATCGATATCGACGGCACGCTGGTCAATAGCCGCGACGAGCTGACCGACGCCACGCGCACGGCGCTCCGGCGGGCAAGCGCCGCGGGCGTGCGGATCGTGCTGGCCACCGGGCGCCGTTACAGCCGCGCGCTGCCGCTGGCACAGCCGCTTGCGATTGACGCGCCCGTGGTCACCGCCAGTGGGGCGCTGATCAAACATCCGGCCGACCACCGCACGCTCTACCAGGCGACCTTCGAGGGCGACTTGCTTCGCGATGCGATGTGCGTGGTGGGGGAAGCGGGCTACGAAGCCGTGCTGTACTCCGACTCGTACGGTGAAGGGTTCGATTTCTACTGCGCGCGGACCGAAGTTGAGCAACCTGAATTGGCCGATTACCTGGCTCAGAACGCCGGCTGCCAGCGGCTTTGTCCCGGTTTGATGGCCGATCCGCCGGCGGGCGTGTTCGCGGGCTTTTCCACGGGGACGCGGGCCGAAATGCTTGTGCTGGGCGACCAACTGCAACGTCGCTTACCTGGGAGGCTTTATACCCACGTGCTGCGAAGCCCGCGCTATATCGGCTACATGTGCGAGATCGCGCCGGCCGGCGTCACCAAGTGGTCGGGCGTGATGCGCGTGGCCGCCTCGTGGGGAATCGCGGCGGAAGAAGTGTGTGCCGTGGGAGATGACGTGAACGACATTCCGATGATCGAGGCGGCCGGGATGGGGATCGCGATGGGCAACGCCCACGCCGAGGTCAAAGCCGCCGCCGATCGGATCGCCCCCAGCCACGACGAGGACGGGATGGTGCAGGTGGTCGATTGGATCTTGAAGTAAGATCTTGAGGTAAGACAACCGTGTGCAGGCCATTGCGATTCTAAAAAGGGGATGTGGGGATAAGGAGGAGATGGGGGGATGCGGGAAAAGGTTACAGGGAACAGGGAACAGCCGGAAACGTTCGGTGCATGTTCCCTGTAATAGTCTCCGCCAACTTCATCCCCATATCTCCGCCTGATCCCCACATCCCCCTAAAAAAAGTCTCCCATCCGCGTTGTCAGTTTCGTACCACTTTGGTTGGACACGAAGGACGTGCGAATTGTGGTGCGCTCTTGTTCGGCTGCGCATGAAAAAGTCGGGCGAGTTGGTCGCCCGGCTCGTTCGTTCTTGCTTGGCAGGTTGCCGTCCACTTTTCGCAAGCCTGCTTGCCGCACGCTAGTCCAAGAAGCCCGAGAGCTCCTGGCTGCGGCTGGGTTGCTGCAGCTTGCGAACGGCCTTGGCCTCGATCTGGCGGATGCGCTCGCGAGTGACCTTGAAGATGTGGCCGACTTCCTCGAGCGTGTAGCTGTAGCCGTCACCCAGGCCGTAGCGGAGCTTGATGATCTCGCGCTCGCGATAGCTGAGCGTCTTGAGCACCTTGTTGATCCGCCCGCGCAACATTTCCTGGGCGGCGCCGATGGCGGGGCTTTCGGCCCCGCTGTCGGGCAGCAAGTCGCCGAAGTGGCTGTCTTCACTGTTGCCCACCGGCCGGTCGAGACTGATCGGGTAGCGACTCATGGCCATCACCCTGCGCGCCTCGTCCACCGCGGTGCCGGCGGCCCTGGCCGTCTCTTCAATCGTCGGCTCGCGCCCCAGCTCTTGCAGCAACTGCCGTGAGACGTTTCGGACCTTCGACATCGTTTCGACCATATGCACCGGAATCCGGATCGTTCGGCTCTGGTCGGCCACGGCGCGGGTGATGGCCTGGCGAATCCACCAGGTGGCGTACGTGCAGAACTTGAAGCCGCGGCGGTACTCGAACTTGTCGACCGCCCTCATCAAGCCCGCGTTCCCTTCCTGGATCAGGTCCAGGAAGCTCAAGCCGCGGTTACGGTACTTCTTGGCGATCGACACGACCAATCGCAGGTTGCCTTCCGACAGCCCGCGCTTGGCCTTCTGGTACTGCGTGTAGACGACCTTCAGGTACTGCACGCGGTGCCGCAGGCTTGAGGGGGTTTCCTGGGTCACGCAAAGGATATTGCGGAACTCAGTCACAAGCTTGGCACGATCTTCCCCCGTACCTTTCGCGCCCCCCGCCGACCCCTTGGAGGCGGCCGTTCCCTTGGAAACCTTATGGGCGTCGATCTGCCGCTTCAGCTCGTCAACCCGACGGCTGAAATCCTCAAGCGCCCGGATGCTCGACTCGATCCGTTGCGTGCGCAGCCCCAGTTCCTCGACCAGCCGCACTGCCCGTAGGCGCCGCCGGCCGAGCCGGCGCCAAGCCGCCGTGCGTTCGGCGGGCCTGGCCGATTTCGCCGAGGCGACGCGGTAGTCCTTGCGGTTCTGCTTGAGCAGGTAATCGAGCGTCGCCAGATTGTAGGGGAACCGACCCATGATCTGTTCTTTTTCCAGGCGATCGGTCACCGATACCTGTACGGTGCGGTCGAACGGCAGCTCGCCCGAGTGGACCCGTTTGAGCACTTTCACCGCCTGCTGAATCACGTAGTCGCATTCGAGCAGCTTGCGGCGGAAGCGGGCGCGCGTGATTTCGATCTCTTTGGCCAGCGAGATTTCCTGCTTACGAGTCAACAGCGGGATTTCGCCCATCTGCGTGAGGTACATCCGCACCGGGTCGTCGGACCACGATTCGTTGTCGTCCGACGACATCAGCAGTTCGTCGGCCTTCAAATCGGCTTCGGGGTCCAATTCGACCTGCGCCACGTCGTCGACGACATCGTCGTCGACTTCGTCGACCTCGTCCTTGTCGGCCAGATCGACGGCGTCCTCGGGGCTTGGGGTCCCTTCGTCTTCCAATTCATCCAACAATGCGTCGTACAAAGCAACACTCCTACAAGGTGTACCTAATTGGGCGGGCCGGGCCGGGAATGGAACTGACGTCGGCGACGATTACCGATGCGTGTCGCAGAGGCATAGTAGGAGCGGGCCTCCTGCTGAAGACCAACACATCGAGTGCGCGACGCCAAGCTCAAGTCCGACAATTATCCACGCTCGGCACTCAAAAATCCAACAAATTCTAACACGATTTTTACGGAATTCCGCCCACTCGCCGCGTTTGGCAAGAAATACCACTCGCGGAAACTTCTCGTGGCCAATCCAAAATACCCAGCCTGTCCATTTTACTGTTTTCAGCACTAAGCCGCGTGGAATTCCGTCGTTTCAAGAGCGCGAAGAACATCGTGCGTTCGCAGGAGGGTTCATCCTGATTGGACACTCTGGCAAAACCGCCGACGTCCAAGAAGGTCGGCGACTCGGCCCAGCGTATAACCCGCTATCCGAAAACCCGCGCATCGACGCCTTTCGCTCCGCCAAAGTACGCCCTTTCGCGGAGCGAAAGGCGACACACCGCCGCGCCGGAATTCCGCCCCTCGTTTCGAGGTACACGATTGCCTGCCGCAAACCCGCAGCAGGCCGTGTGGTGGGCGTCGTTGCGACGCGCGGCAAGCTCGCTGCGCAGCGCGCGTTGAGACTCGCGTCATGGGTCTGGTGTCCCTATTCATCTCTCCTAACAATCTTACGCTCCACCCTGCCGATGGGTCTAGGGTCCAAGACGGAAAAAAAGTCACGGTCCGCAAAGGGCATCGATTCCGCGTGGTTCTGTCGGCGGCGGGTGCGACGTCGACGGGGATGTTGGCCCGCGAAGGGACCGTAATCGGTGTATGCCCTGCTACTTCAGGGGGGCATCTTGTCCCTTTATACTTCACGCGGCCGAAAATGAGACATTGACCATGCG
>DATLQY010000806.1:0-2724 GCA_035534975.1 Pirellulales bacterium | reverse complement strand
ATCGCCTTCTTGCCGTCGGCGATCGACAGTCGCAATTTCTCGCGCAGCGCCCGGTCGCCGCCGTTCATTTCGGCGGCGACATGGGCGGCGGCGGGACCATGGCAGTTTTCGCAACCATTGCCAGCCAGATCCGGCGTCGTTTTGAGGCTGTCGAAACCGGTCGTGTACGGAAAGTACTCTTGCGGGTTCCAGCCGGTGACGTGGCAACTAACGCACTCGGGGTCGAACTGCCGCGGCGGTTTGACCTTGGTCAGCGTCACGGTCGCGTCGGCGTGGGGCGTATTCCGCCATAGATCGAATTCCTTCTGGTGGCATTCCGCGCACTTCCGGCTTCCGGCGAACTTGCCGCCGTGGTGGGCGGCGCGGCGCACCAACCTCGACCATTCTTCATCTCTGAGTTGCGCCTGGAAGGCGTCCATGATCTTGTCCATTTCGGGCGCGTCGGTAAAACGCTTGTCGATCGGCACACGCTGATAACGGATCGGCGTTTTCTTGTCGTCATAGAACCCGAGCACGATGGCGTACATCCCCTTGTGGCCGACTTCGATCAATAGCGTCTTGCCGCCGTTGAGCGTCGTCGGCTCGTGCGGCGGTTCATCGGCCCCGCCCGCGGTAACCACCACGCCGAAGGCCGGGAATTGCCCGGCAAGCTCGGCCGACTCCTTGGGCCCGGCGTGCGCAAGCAAGACCAGCCGGTCGCAACGCTGGGCACTGAGCTCCTGGTACGCGCGGCTCAAACCCTCCTTGGCCGCGAGAAAGCTGATGTCGTCGTTGTTGATCTGTTTCCGGTAACCGTCGCCCAGCACGGAGGTGATTCCCAGCTTCATCCCCCCCGCCTTGACGACCGCGAAGCGGCGCGTGAGGCCGCCGTCGAAACCCAACACGCCGACGTTGGCGGAGATGAACGGGTTCTTCTCGGGCGCTTCGAAGCCGGCCAGGACGGCGGTGATCGCGCCGGCGGGCAACTTCAGGTCGGCCGTGCCGAAGCCGATGGCCGCGTAGCCCATCCCTTGGGGCGCCTCGGTCGCCAGCGCCTCGACGGTCTTCTCGAACTTGATTTCGCTCTCGCGTCCGAAGCGATTGATCAAACCGCCATTGTCCATCGCGACGACGGGCCAGCCCTTGCCGCGGAGTTGCTTCAAGAGCGTGTAGCGCCGCCGCAGCCCGCCCTTCTGGTTCTCCAACCCGCTGCAACCGCACGGCTCGATGTACCCCAGTTGTTCGCCGGTCAGCACTAGCGCCAGCTTCGGCTTCGGCCAGCCGCGGAAGAGGGTATCGTCAGTTTGCCGCTGCTTCGCACCGGAACCGCTCTCGTCGCGCACGGCCGCCAGCGCGTCGGACGTATGCTCGTTCGGTTCGCGGGCGGCCGCCAAAAACAGCGCGGTCAGGGCCGTCAAGGCGTAGCGCATTCGGTAGTGCGGCCTTCGCCCGCAATCAAGCGACTGGTACGGTAGGACTGGCGTCCGCAAAATGTCGCCATCGGGCGTTTGGAGTGCTAGCCCGTTTTTATTCCGCCACAGCGTGGAGCATGGCCATGCCTCCGGCTTGCCCGGTGGTCTGTGACGTTGGCTGCTACTCACGGGGTTCTCCTTTCCTGTCTTCGTACCCCCCATTGCCCGGCCGCTGCCATCGGCAGCGGCCGGGCAATGGGGAGGGGAATATTCTGGGGCGGTCGTTTGTAGCTGCGAACGTGAGACTTCACCGGGCAAGCCGGTGGCATTTCTTGAAACAGCCGGACGTTGCGGAACAAAAACGGGACTAACAACTTCGCGCGATGGACCCCAATCCACCCCGATGTTGTGAAGGCCAGGCAACCGCGTTCGTTCTTCGCGGTGTCACGACAAGCCGCCCCCCATTGTGACTTGGCCCTGACGATCCGCCAATGTCAAATTATTGCAGGTTTGGAAGTCGTGCCATGCAATGTCAGGCGGATTGGCGCGTCGAGGTGGATGGTAACATGCCCGTGAATCATCGCAGAGGCTAACTCCCGCGCCTGCCAAAGCGGCGTACGTGGCGTGAGCCTACGCGACGGAGCCAGATTTGCGCGCCTGGGACGCGAGCCAGCAAGCGATCGGAAGCCACCAATTCATTTTCATCGATCTCATAGGCGCCGCTTTCGATGTCGATGGCCACGAACCGACCCTCGTCACCTGTTTTGACGGCCGGTCCAACGTCGCGATCGTAGATCGCGTCGCCCCGGCGAGCAAATTCTTCCTTGCTATACCGCGCTTGGGTGGTAGCCGTCGCCTTCGGTCGGATTGCCTTCATGAGACACCTTGATCACGTTGCAAAGTTCCGCTGTGCCATTTTAACGCGAAACGGAGGCGAGTCGAGCCGCAAAAATCGATGCGACGATGCCTGCCGGATCGCCGGAAAAACGGCTAGAAAAGGACAAGCCGGCACGCCGCGACATGTGGCGGCTCATCGCCACGCGGAATCGGCCACCGGTTCGTTGCCGTGGATCGTGGCCAACCGGCGGTACAGATCGAGCGAGATCGCGTCAGCGACGAACCGCACCGAACCGTCGGCAACCCCGAAATGCAATCCGCCGGGGTGCCGACTGCGGAAGCTCCAGGTGTTGGGGTAATCGACCGGGTTCGACCCGCGCAGGTTCGGCGGTGTCCTTTCGGTTGGGATGCGTGAGTCGTTTCGTTCGATGTGCTAGCTTACCGCCTGGGGCCCTGCTCGGGAGGACGGTCGATGGCTGGCAGACGAGACGGCGGA
>DATLQY010000805.1:0-2958 GCA_035534975.1 Pirellulales bacterium | reverse complement strand
CGGGCTTGTCCTCCGGTTTTGCGTCCGGCTTGTCCTCCGGCTTCGCGTCCGGTTTTTTTTCCTCGATCTTCGCCGTGTCGTCGACCGGGGCGTCCTTATCATCAGTCTTCTTAGTCTCGTCTTTCTTCTCGTCTTTCTTTTCCGCGGCCGGTTTTGCGTCGGGCACCTTCGCAGGCGCGGCCGGCGCGGCGGGAGCCGCCGGTACCGCGACAGCTCCGGGTGGCAGGCCGGGCACGCCCGCGGGTTGGCCCGCGGGGGGTTGCGGTTGCGCCGGAGGCGACGCAGGGGGCTGGGGCTTGCCGGCGGGCATTGTCGCCAGGTGGCCAATCCGCCGCTTGTCGCCGTCGGGCACGACGACGTAAATATCCGCCAAAGGGACGGTGGTCAGGTTCGTCATTTGATAAACGTCTGGGCCGCCGGCCAGCTTGACCGCGGACGTATACTTCAGCTCGCAATCGTAGGTCAAGAAGCGTTCGCTGCGCGACGTGTGGCTGACGTGCAACCCGTCGAGCTGGCGGGCCTGGTTGAACCAGTGCTTGGCATCGACGTTGGCCTCCTTCGCCGTTTCGAGCGGCTCGGCCGTGGTGACCAACTCGATCCAGCGAAGCCGGCCGCTCTTGGATTGGGCCGCCAGCCAGTGCCCCAGAAAGCGGCCGTTTTGCACACGGAGATCGAGCTCCAAGTCCTTGACCGGCTGGCCGTGGAACGTCATCAGGCTGAAGGGCGTGAGACGGCCGGGCTGGCCCGTGCGGCTTCGGTCGGTTTCGACCACGCCCGGCATGGCGCTGGGATAGTGCTGCAGATGGTTCGCCTGTTCCAAGGTCGGGTCCAATCCCCAAAGCGACATCTCGTGGATCTCGTAATCGGCCTCTTCGTCTTCCGCGCGCAGCGCGGAGGGCGAGGTCGCCAAAGCGCCGAGCGACCCAATGACGACGAAGGCAAGTCGAACGGCATGGCGAGTTAGATTGGTGCGAGTCATGGTCGTCGCTTTTCGTGTCGGGTCTCGGTTTCCGTAAGATTGAAACAGGCCGGGGGACTGCCCCCCTGATAATTACACCATATAGGCTGGGACCGCGAAATGCAAATCTCGCGCCGGCGTTACCTTTCGGTAGGCGTCTCGGTTCTTGGAGTGACCTTAGAGATGCGGGGATTCTCCACCTGCGGTTACGCCGCCCGCCCTGAAAGGGCGCGCTGCAAAAGCCAGGGGCAACGCCCCTGGTTGGCAGAACGAAAACCTGTTGTAAGCCCCACCGGGGCGCTCTGAGCGTTTGCCGCCGCGACGCTCAGCGCGCCCCGGTGGGGCTTTACGAGGTTTGGCGCGCGTCCGCGTACCAGGGGCGTTGCCCCTGGCTATTACAGCGCCGCACCTTCGGTGCTATTTCCGGCAATTCGGGATGCCATCGCCGCATAAATCACAACCAAATGAGACGCCTACCGGTTACTTCTCCAAGTGCTCGTCGAAGAATTGCTCGGGAGCCGTGATCCGGAGGCCCAATCACAAGCCCGTGGGCGGACAAAGCAATCCGACCACCGCGTCGAGCAGTCGCTGGAATGCCTCGTCGTTCAATCGCCCCAACGACCGGACCATGAGCGAGATTGCGACAAGTCGGAGAACGGAAACGGAACGAGAACTACGTCCCCGATTGCAGGTAGGACCACGCGGCGTCCTCCTCCGGGCGGTTCCAGTCAACGCCCAGTGCAGCTTCGGCCAGCAAGGCCGCCTCTCCCGGCAACTCGGCGGGTTCGTCGAGGACCATCACGAGGGCCCGTCGAAGCCCATCAACCTGTACGGGCCCCAAAAGCCGGACCCGGCCCTGCCCATCGACCACCGCTTCCACTGTCTGAATCATGGTTCACCTCCCCCCGAATTGTAGCACGGCGAAGCGGGCACGCGAGCTACTTGTTGAACAAGGAGACGACGTTGGTGGTTGATGGCGCTCATCATTTCCTATCCGCCCTGAAGACGCGTGGCTCGGCCCAGATGACTCGGTCGCCGGTGTCCTCGGCGGCGCCGAAGTCGATCTCCAACGACAGCCGCTTGATGCCCGTAATCTCGATATCGATAGGCTTTGGCTCGGCGGTGGCCTTGAGGTCGCCGTCGGTGAACAACTCCTTGCCGTCGCCCATGACGCGGCAGATGACACGGCCACGGCCATGGGCCGATTCGTCGAACCCGACCAGGCACTTGAACGACTGGTACTCGCCCTCCAGCGCGTAGGTCAACACCGATCGTGAGTGAACGGCAAGCCCTTTGGCGACCGGTTTATTCGCCAGCTTCAAGGGTCCACCGTCGAGCGCCTGGTCGCGCCGGTAGTTCATCAAGCGGCCGAAATAGGCCACCTCCTCGACGGTCTCCGGCTCAAGGTCCGAAAGGTAACTCACCTTGCCATTGCGGAAAGCGACCTTGCCGACCGTCGCGCGGGCAAGCGTGAGCCCGCCACCCCAGGTCGTGTCGAGAAACAGCTCATCGTCGTTCAGTTTCGTCCAGGTCCCCGCGAGCACGTCGCCTGAGAGCAGCGTCACCAGTTGATAGGGCGCGGCCTGAGGACCCTTGCGGGGCTGCGCGGCGAACACCAGCCCGACGAGCCGGGCCTGGTTGATCGAACGGTCCTGCCCTTCGAACGTGAAGCCGAGCTTGCCCGCGGCCAAGGCGTGCGCCGTGCCGGTCACCTGCGAGACTGCCTGGTCGCGGCCCAAAACCACCGCCGTATCGTCGGTGGCCGGCTCGGCCAGTTTCGCCTCGAACTGCTGGCGGCCAGCCGGCGGACCAACTCCCTCGAATGCCATGCCGCGCACCTCGACGGTCGGCAGCTTCAACTCCGCGCCCCAACGGGTGGCCAGGACCAGCGTCTCTTCTCCCAGTTCGGTCAGCCTTCCGCGGAGCACCGTCTTGTCGCGGCCGTAGATCGTTACCTCCGGTGGACCGGCAGCGGGTTCCGAGGCCGCCGGCACGGCATC
>DATLQY010000804.1:0-4090 GCA_035534975.1 Pirellulales bacterium | reverse complement strand
AAAACCGCCCGTCCGGTTTGACGAGGGGGGAGGGGAGTTTCGATGCACGGCAGGCGGATATTGCGCCACAAAAGGGGGAAACCCCGACACAGAAGTAAGCCGTAGCCTAAACAGCGAAATCTCCCTCCCCTACTCTACTCCTTGCTTCTGTTCCGACGTCCCCTGGCTCTTTCGGCCGGAACGTCCGGTACTTTCGTTTGAACTCCAGCCGGCTTCCGCCGAAATTGAGCAACAGGCCGATTTCTATCCCGGTCGCCGTCAGGTAATTGACCAACTGCGCTTCGTGAGCGGCGGCCAACGACTGTACGCCCTTGTTTTCAAGAATGACCGTCTTTTCCACCAGCATGTCCGGCTCGAATTCGCCGACCACGACTCCATCGTAGGTCACCTTCAGCGGCTTCTTGCTCTCAACCTCCAAGCCCGCCTTCCGTAGCTCGTGGGCCAAGGCGTTGTGGTAGACGGACTCCAGGAAGCCCGGCCCCAAAGCACGATGCACCGCCATGGCACATCCAATGACCGTCTCGGTCAGCTTCACATGTTCCACGTTCTGCTCCTGTTCGTCTTGCCTGCGCCGTCCGATGGGCCATGAGTAATCGGCATTTTAGACAGGATTCCAGGATTTACAGGATGAGCAACCATCGTCAATGCCGTCGTCCATCCTGTTCATCCTGTCATCCTGTCTTTTTGCCTGCCTGGTACGTAAGTCTTTCGACGGTCGTCGCCGTGGATTTCTTGTCCATGACTATTGCCGTTATTTTTTTGGACAGGATTGCAGGATTTACAGGAAGGGTTGGCAACCATCGCCAGCGTCGTCGTCAATCCTGTTCATCCTGTCATCCTGTCTTTGCTTCCGTCCTTATCTCGCAAGTCGTGTTCGTCTTGTCGTGGCAACTTCGCAGCACCTCCTCGATCATCCTGTTGAATTCGCTTTCGACTTTTTCCTTGAAGTCGGCCGCAATCTGAAAGACGTCGGTGAACTCGGCGAACGCCCAGCGTCCGTAGGTCGCCAGGTGATTAACGCCCGGCACCCAGTAGGTCTCCATTGTCGATTTCTTCTCCTTCGCGTCCTCGCGGCGGTAGCCCTTGATTTCGACGATCAAGTGCAAGAAATCGTCGTCGCCGTGGCCATCGTCGATAAGCACGATGAAGTCGGGCCGGTACTTGCGGTTCTCGGAGCCATAGCGATAGGGGACGTCGAGCCCCAGGTTGTGGTTTTTCGCATAAGCCTTGACTCTCGGGTGCGACTCGGCCACACGGCAAAACTCAGCTTCCCAATCGCTGTCGAGAATCACCCAGTTGATGTGGCAGCGGTCGGCGCGCGTTTCCCAACGGTCCGTTTTCGAGGTCGTGAATCGGACGTGCCGCGTCGAGCCGGTGGGGTTGTACGGGTCGAGCAGCGCTTTGATCGGCCGCGCGCCGATGAACGCGCGCGTAATCGCGGCGGTGATTCGGTTGCAGGCCATGTCGGCCAGCTCCTGGTACATCAAGAGGGCGGGGTAGGTGTCGCCTTTGCAAACCAGGCACGAATCGAGCCACTGCTTCGTGATCCGCTTGAGCTGCCCGAAGAGGTACAGCTTCGGCTCTTCGCCGGGGTCGCGCCATTTCGTGTACAACAGCCGCTGGGTGACGTTGAAGAGCAGCGTGGAGGGGCGCATGTCGCCCAGGTGCTCCAGGTTCATGTCGACCCCTTCGCCGATGATCCCTGAATTTCGCGTGATCGACGGGCCGACCAGGTCGGGAGTGAGCACGAGGATCGAATCGTCGTTGAATTCCGCCGTCAGGCGTTCCTCGGGCAACTCGACGCGATAGCCTTCGACGCGGGGAAAGCGGATTTCGAGCGCGTCGCGATCGGGTCGCACGGCCCTGACCTGAATCGTCTCGCGCGGCGGTTGCGGCGGGGCCACGACGGGCTTGGCCGTGAAATCGAACGGGATGCCGAAGACGTCGGCGTACTCGACGTTGAAGAGGCCCCGGTCGGGACCGTCTTCGTTCAACTCGTACGACTGCCGGCGCAGGGCGCGGCCGATGACTTGTTCGCAGAGCAGTTGCGTGCCAAAGGCGCGAAGCCCTAGCACGTGCGTCACGGTGTTCGCGTCCCAGCCTTCCGTGAGCATCGAAACCGAGACGACGCAGCGAATCGAGCCGCCCAATTGCCCCTGCTTGCCCACGGTGTTCATCACCTCGCGGAGCAATTCCTGGTCGGTGATGGTCTCGGCCTTGCGCTGGTCGCCGGTGCGCTCGGTGATCTCGCGGCGGAAGCGGTCGATTTCGTCCGCCGCCATGTCACGAAAACTCGTATCGAGCGAGTCGCCCGCTTCGAGCTGCTCGCTGTCGATCAAGAGTGTGTTGGGGCGAGGCAGCGGGTTGCCCGTCGTCTCGTCGAAGTTGCGGAACAGGGCAAGCCGCCCGTTTTCCAGGGTCGTGGTGCCGTCTTCGTTCGTGCGGTGAAAGCCGGAGATGAAATCGTAGACCAGCTTCGAGATGGATGTATTCTGGCAAACGACGATGAAGCAGGGGGGAACTCGGATCCCCTCCTGCTCCCAAAGCTTGAAGGTCTTTTCGTAGTGGCCGTAGAGGGCCTGTAGTGCGGTTTGGAGCCGAGTGGGAAGTTTGAGCGGGTCGAGGTGCTCGGCCTTGGCGCGCCCCTTTTTGGGCATGTCGCCGCGGACGTTTTCCCACAAGTCGCGATACATGGGCATCTCGCTGCCGGGAATGTTCTCGGCGACCGGAACGCGGGGGAGCTTGACGATGCCGCACTCGATGGCGTCCATCAGCGAGAAATCGCACATGGTCCAGGGAAACAACGTCCCCTCGGCATAGCCGGATCCGCGCAGAAAGAAGGGAGTGGCCGACAAGTCGATGACGCGCGCCAGGCCGAGCTTGCGGTTGACGGCCTCAAGGCCCGAAATCCAGAGCCGAGCCGCCTTGTTGTTGTTCTCGGCTTCCTTCCTTTCGTCGCCTTTCAGCTCCTCGTCGTCGGTGTCTTTGGGCTTCTCACGATAGCAGTGGTGCGCCTCGTCGTTGAGCACGAGGACGTTCTTCATTCCCATCAACTCGGGCATAACGCGCTGGAGCATTTGCCCCTCGGTCTCGAGCGTGTTCAATTCGGTGCCGCGCCCTTGGAGCAGCGCGCGCCCTCCGGCGGAGAGCTCGACGCGCTCCCGCAGCTTGAAGGCGTGAAAGTTGGTGATCACGATTTTCGCCCGCTTGACGTCGTCGAGCATATCGCCCGGCACCAGCTCGCGGCCGGCGTAGTAACTATCAGGGTCGTTGGGCTGGAGCACGCGCAAGCGGTCTTTGATGGTCAGGCCCGGCGCGACGACGAGAAATCCTCGGGTGAAGCGTTTGCTGCCGGGTCGGCGGACGGCGTTGATCGTCTGCCAGGCGATGAGCATGGCCATCACGGTGGTCTTGCCCGCCCCGGTGGCGAGCTTCAGGGCCAGACGCAATAGCTCGGGGTTCGCGTCGTGGTTGGCCGCCGCCAGATGGTCGAGAAAGCGCTTGCCCGCCTTCGATTCGGGCGCGACCTCGACCAGCCAGATGGCCGTTTCGATCGCCTCCACCTGGCAGAAGAACGGGCGGATGTCGTTAAAGGCGTGGTGGCGCCAATGTTGCAGTAAGCGTGCCGTCTCGGGGGTCACCTGCCACTCGCTGGGGTTGGCCAGCGAACGCCATCGGTCGACGTGGCTTCGGACCTCGTTGATGATCGACGTGGGATCGTACTGTTGCTCCTGGGTCGAAAGTCCCTTGCCTTCGTCGAAGACCAGGCTGGCCTGGGCGGTGCCCTTTTTCCGTTTCTTCGGCTTGGGGATCGGGCTGATGAATTCCGCGCGCCGGCGGTTTTCGATGATCTTCTGCGTCGGCTGTCCCTGATCGTCGAGCTCCCAATGGCGCTGGGGGCACTCGTAGGGGGAATTGAGGATCGGGTGCTCAAAGAACGGGTTGGACATATCCGAACGCAATTTACTTGCCGGGCGGCGACGGTGAGACCTGGGGCAATATGGCGTACCCGCGCGCCAGATGCAAGCAACGCAGCGACGGAGGATGGGGGGAGCCGCCCGCCTCCGCCAACAGCGAATGTGAGTGGGGC
>DATLQY010000803.1:0-6517 GCA_035534975.1 Pirellulales bacterium | reverse complement strand
AGATTCGACCCGAAGAAAGCCAGCATTTCACGTCTGGCGACGAGACCTGAAACCAGTGCGATCGCCGCGGCACAGACCACGATCAGTCCGATCCACCATATCGGGTTCTGAGTCCCGCGCCCGAGCAACTCGGGGCAAATTGCGGCGGATTCGGCGGAGACGACGACGAGCAGCGGCGGCACCGCCATCCAAAGCGCTCTCGCATAGCGCGCGCTTCGATCATGCACGGCCCCTTGCGTCTTGAGAGTGAGGTAGGTGGCGCCGTGAGCCGCCAGCGCGACGGTGGCGAAGAGCGCAATGGATAGCGTATACCAGTCGAGCAGTCCCACGTTGCCGTGCGGCGTGAAATCGGTGAAGAACGCCATCGAGAACGTGCCGTCCGACGCCAGCGGAACGCCGCGGGCCATGTTACCGGCCGCGGCGCCGAAGAGGACGGCCAAGAGCGCGTTGGCGAACACGAATACGAAATCCCAGAATCCCTGCCACATTCGATCGTCGATGTGGCCGCCGACTTCGATCGAGACTCCGCGCAGTATGAGACACCACAAAATCAGAAAGAGAGCCAGGTAGTAGCCGGCGAAGGCCGACGCCAGAAGCTTGGGAAATACGGCCAGCACGGTGCCGCCAAAACCCACCAACCATACTTCGTGCCAGGACCAGAGTGGACCGATCGCGGCTACGACTTGTCGCCGTTCCTGTTGCGTCCTGGCCACGAGCCAATGCAACATTCCCGCGCCGAAGTTACGCCCGTCCAGCACCACATATACGATGAGCATGAGGGTAACGATGGAATACCAACTGGCGATCATACAGACGGCTCCTTCTCGTACCCGTTCGACACCCGGTGATCAGGCCCGAGACGGATCTCGCGACCGACCATAGCCAGAAACAGCAGGCCAAGCACCAGGTACAACCCGACAAAGCCAATCAGGGTGAACACGGTATCGCCGCTGCTGACGACTTTACTATAGCCGTCGGAGGTGCGAAACAGACCGTAGATCAACCATGGTTGGCGTCCCAATTCCGCCGTCATCCAGCCCAGCGTGTTGGCGAGGTAGGGAAAGGGAAACGCGAGCATCAGCACCCAAAGCAGCGCGGTGCTCGATTCCAACCGGCCACGCAGGTTCTGGATTCCGGCGTAGGTCATCAGGATGATGAACATCGTGCCGAGCGTGATCATGAGGTGAAACGAGTAATAGAGCAGTTCGATGTTGTCAGGCCACGACTCCTCGGGAAAGTCGTCCAAACCGTGAACGTAGCTTCCGAAGTGGCCGTAGGCGAGAAAGCTGAGGGCGCCCGGCACCTCGATCGGATTGTCGAGGCGGCGGCTAGCGACATTCGGCTGTCCGATGAGCGCGACGCCGGCCATGGCGCCGCCGGCGAACCGGCCCTCCATGGCCGCCAGAGTCACCGGCTGGTATTTCCCGACCAGTTTGGCCTGCTGGTCCCCTGTCGGGAACGCGACAAGAATCGAGGCGATCAGCCCCGTGGCAGTCCCGCCGCGCAAATACAATCTCGCTTGCGCGAGCTCACGCCCGCGCAAGGCATAGAATGCGCCTAATGCCGCCACCACGAATGAGCCGGTTACGAGCGCTGCCAGTTGATTGTGAGCGAACTGGACCCACGCCCATCGGTTGAACAGGTAGGCGCTGATACTGTGGATGCCCAGTGAGCCATCGGTTTCGATGTGGTACCCCACCGGATGCTGCATGAAGGCATTGGTTACGATGATGAAGTAACCCGACGTCCAACTTCCCAGCGCGACTGCCACCGCGGCCAGGAAGTGAAGGCGCCGCCCCACTCGCTGTTCGCCCCAGATGAGCGCGCCGATGAAAGCACTCTCCAGAAAGAACGCGAACATGCCTTCCATGGCTAGCGTCTGTCCGATGACGCCGCCGGCGTACTTCGAGAAGCCGGCCCAGTTCGTCCCGAACTGAAACTCCATCGGTATCCCGGTCACCACCCCCACGGCGAAATTGAGTCCAAAGATTTTGGCCCAGAACCGCGCAGCCTCGTTGTATTGCTCATCACCGGTTCGCAGCGCGCGCCACTTCCAGTACACCAGGAACCAGGCCAGCCCCATGGTCAACTGTGGAAAGAGGTAATGGTAAATGATCGTGAAGGCGAACTGAATGCGGCTCCAGAATGCCGCATTGGTGACGATTTCGTTCATCTGATTACCGTCCATCATGCATGGTCGCGTTGGTATCCGCCAATTGCAGCTTGAGGGCTGGTCAAGGTGTGACCGTCATGGGGTGAGCCGCGTCTTCCTCCAATGGACGAGAAAGTGGCCGGCGGGTCTCCGTCGCCGGCGCGTGATGATCCACGATCAAACGAGAGCCGCGCGCACCTGTCAGGTAGGTCCACAGCCATTGCAGCAGCACACTGGCGCGCAAATTTCTTAGCGCCAAATAACGGACGTGGATGAGGGCCCAAGCGAGCCATGCCGCGAACCCGCTCATCTGCAGCCGGCCCGATTGCACGATGGCGAACCCTTTCCCGACCACGGCCATGTTGCCTTTGTCGAAATAGCGGAACGGCCCTGGTTTCGCCTTGCCCATGATCCGTCGATGGATCAACTTTCCGACGTAGCGGCCTCCTTGCATCGCAACCTGTGCCACGCCGGGAAGGGGTTTCCCGTCCTGCTCGCGCGAGGCCGTGTCGCCAATGACAAAAACCGTCGGGAGGTTCGGAAGCGACAAGTCGTCGCCCACGCGCACTCTGCCCGCCCGGTCGCTCGACGCGCCAAGCCATTTCGCCACGGGAGAAGGGGAAACGCCGGCGGTCCAGATCACTGTTTTTGTGGCAATGCGCTGGCCGGCGATGATCACTCCGTCTTCGTCAATGTGGTCCACCCCCTGTCCCAGGCGAACCTCGACGCCAAGTCGTTCGAGCCGGGCGGCGGCTTCCTTGGAAAGCCGTTCCGAAAAAGTTCCCAGGACTCGGCTGGCCATGTCCACCAGTACGATCCGCGCGCTCGTCGGATCGATCCGCCGAAACTCCGAGCGCAGGGTCGTCCGCACGAGGACCGCGATGGCGCCCGCCATCTCGACGCCGGTGGGCCCGGCTCCCACGAGGACGAACGTCAACAAATCCTTGTGCCGGCTTGGATCCTCCTCCGCCTCGGCTTGTTCGAAGGACTGCAGGATTCGATTGCGAATCTGGACTGCGTCCGCCAGGGTCTTCAATCCCGGCGCAAAACGCGCGAATTCGTCGTGCCCGAAGTAGCTCTGGCTTGCTCCGGTCGCGATCACCAGGTAGTCGTAGCGGACTCTAGCGCGCTGGCGGCCGGCCGAATCCACGATCACACAAGATTGATCTTTGTCGACGCTCACAACTTCGCCGAGAATCACCGTCGTGTTGCGTTGTTTCCCGAGGATGGCGCGGATCGGCGCCCCAATTTGACCAGGCGTCAGGACCGCCGTGGCAACCTGGTAGAGCAACGGCTGAAATACGTGGTGGTTGTTTCGATCTATGAGCGTAACATGCGCCGGCGTTTTGCCAAGCGCCTTTGCGGCGGCCAGGCCACCAAAGCCTCCCCCCACGATGACAACATGCGGTAATCGGTGGTTCATACGGGACCCTTTCCCATAAGGTGTGGTGCTGAGTTTGCGGCGCTGGTTCACGATTCCGTCCTCAATGCAAAGCATGTACCAAACTGAAGCGGCGGACCTTTTCCCGAGACCGGCTGACCATCTCGAAGCAATGGGTGCCGCGAAACGGCGCAAACCGCGCCGTAGGGAGTGATGTCCGGAGCCGATGGAATTGGCGGACGGTCATTTCGCGTGACACCTGATTTACCGGGTCGGGTGGAATATCTGCCACGACGGCGCTCGCCGGCCACGAGGCGTGGCGGTAAGTTGCGTCGCGTCAGGAGTCGGGAATCAGGTCAGGCGGGGCATTCGAGGACATGGCCGAGAGCTCGGCCCGGCAGGCTGCGCTGAATTCCTTGAGCGGGTCAAGCTCATTTGCGTCGAAGGCATCGCGAATCTGATCCGCCGTCATGTTCGGCTGGCGAAAAGCCTTGACGATCCGCCGGCAACAGATTTCCGCGTTCCTAAGAACGTCGGCGCCGGCCACAAGTCGAATGCGGCTCAGAATCCCGTAGAGTGCCACGAGTTGTTCTGGTCGGTCCAGCGAATGGAGGAGTGCATCGACGGACACGCGCGACGCTTCCGTGATGAATTCCCCGTATAAGGTCTCGCGCACGCGGAGTTTCCATTCCGCGTTCGCGCGAATCGCCTGCGTACGCTGGGTGAGGAACGTCGTTACGATGGTGGCGGAGGCGCCGGCCATCGATCCCAACCCCGCGGCGATCGCAGTCAGAAGGGTGGAATCCATAGGTCACTTTACAACCAGCCCCGCCATGGAATGAATCGGCCCATCGCACGACGACAAAATGGTCGGGCGGCAGTTACGCGCCGCGGCGAAGCGGCTGGACGTCATCTCTCGGCCTGCTGATGTGCCTCGACGAACCACAGCCACTTGTCGATGCCTCGCGAGATTTCAGTGAAGAGATCGGCTGAGTCGAGATCTCCGAAGTCGTTGGCGGTATTGATCGCCATTCGTGCCGACTTGCCGAATACGGCCAGGACCGATGACAGGGCTTCGACGTGGCTGCGTCCGTCCACTGTTTCCCGGGGATACTCATCGAGCGAGCTGCGCTTGGCGGCGATCCGGGCCGTCCCCTCGGCCACGCCGCCGAGCTGCACGGCACGCTCGGCGAGACAATCGACGTAGTCCTCCACGTCTTCGTTGATCTTGTCGAACAGCTCGTGGAGCGCGATGAAATTGGGCCCCTTGACGTTCCAATGGGCCTGTTTGATCTGCGTCGCAAGGTCGATCGCATCAGCGAGTCGTGCGTTAAGCAACTCGATCGCCTTGGCGCGAGCGTCTTCTGAAAGATCGTTTTTCGTCGCGAACATTTCTGGGTTCCTCAATTGAAGTTCTTTCGGACCACATCACAAACATCGCAGGAACACCACAAGATCTGTTTTCTCGTCCGTGTTCAACGTGAGCGACAGGACGAGGTTGAAGAACTCGACGGTGTCCTCGAGCGTAAGCAGACGGTCGTCGTGTAGATAGGGGGGTGAATCCTTGATGCCGCGAAGTGGGAATGTCTTGATCGGCCCATCCGCCGATGCCTTGCGGCCATTGATCATTTTTTCCTCGAAGAACCGCTCTACCCTCAGGTTGTGCATCAGATTGTCCGTGTAATCCGATCTAAGGCGGTTCCTAATGGTCATCGATCAGGCTACGTTCGCTGTCGTTGTCAGGTTGAGTTGGCTCGAAGGTGTCTTCGTAGAGCCTTCCCCGAGTCGAATCGCGGCAAAGTCCTTGAATGGCCGGAACCTGAACGGACTCGCGTGGCGCTCGTTCCGGTCGTGGATACAGGCCCTGACGTACATCGCTTGCGAAATTCTCGGCGGCATCAAGGATTGCATCGCCGAGTTGCGCGTACTGTTTCACGAAGGGGGGCACGAACGAGTCGAACAGGCCAAGCAGGTCATAACTGACCAGGACCTGACCGTCGCAGTGCGGCCCCGCTCCGATGCCGATCGTGGGAATTCGCAACCGGGCTGTTACGGCCTCGACCACCTCATCCGGAATCGCCTCGAGGACGATTGCAAACGCGCCGGCGTCTTCGATGGCAAGCGCGTCATGCAGGATCACGTGTCCGAGCGAATCCCCCACGAGCAGCAGGTCGACCCCGGCCCGGTCGAACAGCCGGGCCATCGTGGCATCGTATGCGGAGAGCATGACGATTCGCTCGCCCCGTTCCTTCATCAAGGCCAGGTCAGGGGCGCGGACTTTTTTGGGTGTCGCGGTCATCGGGCCGTCCTCAGCGTTCGGTGAGCTCAAGTGTCGCGGGAACTTATCTACCGGACTATTTGCCGGATTGTGCACGCAGGCTGAGGAGTCCCAGCAACACCTCATTCTCTCCGTTGGCGAGCTGCTCCACCGAGCGGTTGCCGGCCTCCTCATGGACTCCTGCGGCGACCTTCTGCTTCAAGTCAGGGGTCACGTTCGGAGTTCCCAGACCATTCATGACGGGGGCCAGCCCGGTAAACACGCCTTCGAAAAAGTGCTCGATCCCTCCGGCGCCACCGGCCAGGTGGAACTGCAGATTGGGGCCCATGATTCCCCAGCGAAGTCCCGGCCCCCAGCTCACGGCATCATCCGCGTCGGCGACGCTCAGCACGTCCTGCTCGATGAGGTACAGAATTTCCTTGTAGAGGGCGATCTGCAGCCGGTTCGCGACGTGCCCGGGAATTTCCTTACGCAGGCGGATCGGCTTCTTGCCGATGGATGCATAGAACACCATCGCCAGCTCGATCGCCTCCGGCGACGTCTTCGCGCCCCCCACCACTTCGACCAGCGGAATGATGTGCGGAGGATTGAAAGGATGTCCGATCAGGCACCGCTCCGGGTGCCGGCATTTGGATTGCATGACGGTCGGCGTGATTCCCGACGAGCTCGACGCGATGATCGAGTCGGGGGGCGTGGCCTGATCCAT
>DATLQY010000802.1:0-6518 GCA_035534975.1 Pirellulales bacterium | reverse complement strand
GAGTACGCCCAACGAATCGTTTCAGACCGAGCATCTGGGCAAGGTGCTGATCCGGAGCGACACGTTGGCGGAGTACGTCGCCCATTACTTGGCCTTGCCCGTCGAAGAGGCGCGAAAGTGGGACCGCCTCGTCGAGGGCTTGCGCCCTGAGCAAGAGCTGCGGCGCGCCATACAGGCGTTCGTCGTCAAGGAGCCTCAATCGGACCTGAGCACGCTCAAGCGGCTCTTGCTGGATGCGGTCGGAGTAAGGTAAAAGACCGCTTGCGGGTTGGCGGTGGCCGCGTCGCGGCCTCCAGCCCCAACGGGGCACGATTCCACGGCTAAGGGCGCAGCCCGGGAAACGGAAACCAGCCCCAAAACCCAGTCGTCAGCCCTGTCGGCGACGGCGTGGCGGACTTAAATGCGCCATATGGCGCATTATCAATTCAAACGCCCCCTGGAGTGGTGGTATCGGCCGCCGTCGAACCCGATAAGCCCGTCTGGCGCACGATCGCGGACGACGAGAGAACGGTCGGGAGCACTGCGATTGGGATGAGAGGGTGGGGGAAGTTGTCGGCGGATGCGATCGGGAAAAGCGCATCACAGCCGCACACTATGTCCGGCGGTGATGCGCTTTTTTTTCGAGATTATACCTTCCCATGGTTATACCTGACGCGGACGATTTACCACTTCAATCCGAACTCTTCGCCACCGGTTCCGCGGCCGATGCCGCCCTTCAGCGGCGTCGTGCGTTTCTTGGGCTGTAGGGCGGGCAACTCTACGGGTTCGGGCACTTCAGGCTCGGCCTTCTTGGCCGCTTCGGGCTTCGCCATGAGGGCCTTCATCGAAAGGCTGATCCGCTGCTGCTCGGTGTCGACCGATAGAACCTTGACCTCGACCTCTTGCCCCTCGGTCACCACGTCGCTGGTGCGCCAGACCCGGCCGTGGGCCAGTTCCGAAACGTGGACCAGACCCTCGATGCCTGGCTCCAACTGCACGAACGCGCCGAAATCCATGATCTTCGAGACGGTGCCCGTGTGCGTGGTCGTCACGGGGTACTTGTAGGCGGCGCTGGTCCAGGGGTTTTCCGTCAGGTCACGGAATGCAAGGCTGATCTTGCCGGTTTCGGAATCGACTTTCTTGATCTTCACCTTGATCGGCTGGCCCACTTGTAGCACTTCGCTGGGGTGCCGCACCCGTTGCCAGGCGAGCTGGCTCACGTGCAGCAGGCCGTCGACGCCGCCCAAGTCGACGAACGCGCCGTAGTCTTGCAGGCTGCGTACCGTGCCCTCGCGAACGTCGCCTTCGCGCAGCTCGGCCATCAGCTTGGTTTTGGCTTCGGCCTTCTCGCGCTCCAGCACGGCGCGGCGGCTGAGCACGAGGTTCCGCTTTTCCTCCCTGGCCTCGGTGACGACGCAAAGGAGGGTTTCACCGACGAATTGCGAAAAATCCTCGACGCGGAAGAGCGAGACTTGCCCGGCGGGCATGAAGCCGCGAATGTGATTCACCTCGCATTCAAGCCCGCCCTTGTTGTGTCCAGTGATTTTGGCCGAGACGAGCATGCCCGCGGACAGTTGCGACCAGTCGGCCACATCAACGGCCGCGCCGGGAAGCGAAAGCTGATAGAGACCCTCCTCGACGTCGAAACGATTGATGATCACTTCCAATGCCGTACCCGGCTGCGGCGGCTCGGGAAACTGGCGCAGCGATAGGATACCCTGGTTGCGCTGGCCGAGATCGATGAACACGTTGTCGCGGTGGACGGCGGCCACGCGCCCTTGCACGCGCGCGTCGGGCTCCAACTCGCCGGCGGCGGCCGATGCGCCGCTCGCCGTCGCGGGGTCGAGCACCTCTTCGAGCGACATGCCGCCCAACGCCAGTTCGACTTCGAGCTCGAGCTCCGGCGATAGCTGCTTGCGGATGCTGGGCACGGGCGTTTTCTTCGCCGGCGCCGCTTCCACTGGTTTGGGTTCGCTTGGCTCGGGCCGCGGTTTTGCCTTGACCTTAGGGGCTTGCGGACGCTGCGTGCCGATTCGGATGCGCGGCGGCATGTAAGGGGCGGGCTTCGCCGCCGCGGCAGGTTCGGCGGCGCCACCCCGTTCGGCGGCGCCATCCCGTTCGGCACCGTCCTGTTCGGCACCGCTCAGCTCGGCGGCGGGCGGTGCCGATGGGGCGAAGGATGTCTCTGGGGCGGGGGATACTTCGGTCGGGTCGTTGCTCATCGCAATCGCTCTGAATAGTTAATGGAATGACGAACGCATTCTCTGTAGGGAACGCCCTCCGCGGCATTCCGTGAACCTGGACACGATACCCATCGGACTTCCACGGAACGCCACGGAGGGCGTTCCCTACAGAATTTCTTCGGAACGCATGCCGTACGCAAGGATGGCTGCAACGGAACCATAGAACATGATAGTCTAACACCCGGTTTCCACTGATGGTAGTAGCGGGGCTCGTGAGAGTTCCGAGTTGCCCCAGGCGGTCGGGATTCTCACGAATTCAGCACCCTCCATCATCCAAAATGGTAGAGAGGAGATTCAACCTTGTCAGGATTCCATTTTGATCCGACCAATTACGGACCTCTCGTCGCAGGGCTGATCACACCCGAGCGGCTGTCAGAGTTTGGGCCCGACCGCCCGAACCAAGCGGCCCGGTCCCATCTTGAGGCATTGACCCCCGAAACGCTGCTGGCGCCGCGCGGTGTGCGCGATCAAAGCCTGGCCAGGGCCTGCCTGGCGGGCCTTTGGCTTTACCACGATTTCCTCGACGAGTCGCACCGTATCAGCCAGGAGATCGACACGGTCGAAGGGAGCTACTGGCACGGCATCATGCACCGCCGCGAGCCCGATTACGGCAACGCCAAGTACTGGTTTCGACGTGTCGGCAATCACCCGATTTCCTCGGCGCTAGCGACGGCCGTCGGCGAGCTGGTGGCTGGCGAAACGCATGAGATGGAGTTCGGTTTTCTGGCAAGGAATCCGAGCTGGGACCATTTTCGATTCGTCGATTTGTGCGAGGCCGCGGCGGGCCACGACGGTTTGCAACGACTGTGCCGGAAAATCCAGGTGTGCGAATGGCAGTTGTTGTTCGATCATTGTTTCCGCCGCGCTTGTCTCGATGCGGCCGCGGGTTAAGGACCGATCCCAAAACCGCCGGGCAGGCGCGACACCTACATCACGACGACGGTCTTGGGATCAGCTCCAGGAGGGCCGGCAGGGGGTAGGTTTTTTTATGCCGCTCGCCTAAGCTAGAGACATGCCCTTTCAATTCTACTGCCCGCAAGGTCACCTGCTCGAGGGACACGAGTCCCAAATGGGTCAACAGAACCAATGCCCTTTGTGCGGCATGGTCTTCGTGGTCCCAGTGATGCAGCAGCAGGCCCCCGCGGCGCCGGCCGGTTGGATGCCCGGCTACGGCCAGCCCGGCGTGGCGCCGGAATATCCTGGCGGAATGCCAGGCGGCATGGGATACCAGGGCGGCGTGCCGGGGGGAGTCGGCTATCCGGGCATGGTTCCTGGAGCACCGGGTTACCCGGGCGTTCAAGCAGGTTATCCGCCCGCGGGGGTATTTCCAGGGGGTGCGGCGTACCCTGGGATGGCGCCCGGTTTCGCACCCGCGCCGGCCGAACCTGGTTTTCCCGGCGTCGTGACGGGGCCAACGATCGAGGCCCCGCAGATTCATCCGGAGCCGCAACAAACCAGCGAGCCGCCCACCCAAGCGGCCGAGCCCGCGCCCGAAAAGCAAGAGCCGCGGATCGTGCGGATTCCCTGCCCCCATGGGCACGAGCTACAAACGCCGATGGACATGATCGGCCAGGACGTTCTTTGTCCGTTCTGCAACACTCAGTTTCATCTGAAGTACGAGAACAGCGTCGAGTACAAGGACGAGCAGGCCGAGCTCAAGCAGCGACGCGAGGAGCAACTGAACCAGACGGCGCTCAAATGGGCGATCATCGCTGCCGTGGTGGTCGTGGTGGGAATCCTGGCGATGATCGTCTACCAGGTTGTCACGGCGCCGGCCGAAGAGACCACGGCACCGCCCGCAGCCAGCGAGCCGAGCGACGAAGAGCCGGCCGCGCCCGCACGAGAGACGCCTGCCGCTGACGCGTAGCGGAATTCGTGAGAATTCCGGCTATCGCGGGGCAAATCGGAACTCTCACGAGTTCCGCTACAACAGGCACATGAACCGGATCTGAACAACGATCGACGGCGGTGCGACTCACGCGGGCAGCAATTCGGCCACGACCACGTCGATGGACAAATCCGGTCCGAGTGCGAGTGTCACCGATTGTCCTGGCCGATAGTCCGTGCGGCGTCCATACTTGCCGGCACCGGGTTGCGGTTCTTCGTAAACCTCAACCTGGTTCTCCACCAAATTGACGATCTACCGCGGCATGAACGGAAACGGCGTGAGGCAGAAAACCGGGATCGCCAGCGAAAACCAGCCGACGAGCTTGCGGAAGCGGCCCAGCTCAACGCGGTCGTCGGCGGTGGGCGGGTGGCGCGTGCCCAGAAGCATGATCAAGGCCAGCATCAGGGTCCATTCGTAGCGGCCGGCGACGACGATGAATGCCATGGCGACGGCCACCGACGCCAGCGCCACCCAATGGGCGCGTCGGCCGAACAAGGCGTAGGTCACGTGCCCGCCGTCGAGTTGGCCAATCGGCAGCATGTTCAATCCCGTCACCAGCATCCCGACCCAACTGGCCATCACCAGGGGGTTGGCATGCACGATCAGCACCGTCCCCGGCGGGTCGTCGGGACGAAGCCAGGCGATCAGGAACTGGAAGATCAAAGGGTCGCCGAAAGTACCCTCCATTTCAGGCTTGAAGGGCAGCGCGGTCGCCGAGCGAATGCCGGCCCAAGCCAGCGGCATCGCGACGGCAAGCCCCGCCCAGGGACCGGTCAGGCCGATGTCGAAAAGTTGCTTTCGATCGGCCTGCGAGCCCCGCATCCCGATCACCGCCCCCATCGTTCCCAGCGGTGAAATCGGCATGGGGATGAAGTAGGGCAGACTGGCGGGCACGTGGTACCGCCGGGCTTGCAGATAATGGCCCATTTCGTGGGCCAGCAGAATGCCCATCACGGCTGCCATATAGACGACCCCCTGCCACCAATTCTCCGCGATGGGCCTGAACGGCGCGGCGAAATCGACGAGAGTCGCCGCCCTCCAGAAGTCGGACACCGTCCCCAACAGGTCGCCATTGGTCGCCGCCACCCAAAACGTCGACAGCGCGGTGGAGACGAACAAGATCGACGGAATTTGCAACCGCCAAAACTTCGGACGCGGCCGGCGGGCGGTGCATATTGGAGGGGCGATGGCCGGCGCCGGAGGGTCGGCCACGATGGTGGGAACCACCAATTCGAGAACCGCTCCCACGACCGGCTCGGTTGGCGGCGCCGCATTGCAAGGTTCGGCGGGCACCGCGTCGGCATCGGATTCCGGTGCGAGAGGGTCAAGCTCCATGCCTCCAGGATACCATATCGTGGCGCCGGAGGGGAATTTGTTGGACATGCTCGAAGTCGAGCTGATCGACGCCTCGTGGAAAGAGCGGCTGCCGGCGGAACTTGCCGATCGGTTGCAAGAGTTGCTTGACACACCCGACTGTTGAAGCCGGCTTCGTTGTTCCCACGCGGAAAGTGGGAACCTGGGTGTGCGGCTGATTACCAACATTGCACGGAGGTGCTCGCCATTTCACGGGGCCGCAGAGCGGCCGAAGATGTGTTCGGGGCACCCGTGTAGCGGGTCGGCAGAGCGTGGGAACAAGGAGCCATGCATGGGGACGCTGGTATGGCAGGTTGGAAACCTGCCCCACGTTTCAATGGACTCCCCTCGGCGCATCGCTTAGAATCGGGGGTCTGTCAGCCCACCTTTCGGAGAAGTGCCCGATGCCCGCCTATCCCCAGATGTTCCGCGTCCGCCAGAAGTTCGACGCGCCGCGACTTGACGATATTCTTGCCGCCGTCCGCTCGGAACTGGCCGGCCTGAACCTCCAACGCAAGGTCAAGCCGGGCCAGACCGTGGCCATCACCGCCGGCAGCCGCGGGATCGCCAACATCCACCTGATCATCAAGGCCGCGGTACAGTACTTTCAATCGCTCGGCGCCAAGCCGTTCATCGTGCCCGCCATGGGCAGCCACGGCGGCGGCACCGCCGAGGGGCAGCGGGCAATCATCGAGGGCTACGGCATCACCGAGGAGTTCTGCGGATGCCCGATCAAGGCCGGCATGGAGACCATCGTCGTCTGCCAGACGGCCGAGGGCTTCCCCGTCCACTTCGACAAGTACGCCTCCGAAGCCGACCACGTGCTAGTCTGCGGACGGGTGAAACCACACACCGACTTCGTGGGCGACGTGGAAAGCGGCTTGATGAAGATGATGCTCATCGGACTGGGCAAGCACAACGGCGCCAGGGTCTACCACCGGGCGATCCTCGATTACAGCTTCACGCAGATCGTGCGTAGCGTCGCGGGCCAGGTGCTCAAGCGCTGCCGGATCGTGGCCGGCCTGGCGACGATCGAAAACGGCTACGACGAAACG
>DATLQY010000801.1:0-3936 GCA_035534975.1 Pirellulales bacterium | reverse complement strand
AAGGAGCACCAGGGCGTCGGTCTGGCGGCCAACCAGGTCGATCTTCCCTACCGGCTGTTCGTGATCAACCTCAGCTCCGACCCGGCCTTGAAAGACGAGGAGTTCGTGTTCATCAACCCCGTCCTGAGCCAGCCCAAGGGATCCGAGGAGCGAGAGGAGGGGTGCCTGAGTCTGCCGGGGCTTTTCGCGCAGGTACGTCGGCCGGAAAAGATCACGGTCCAGGCCTACAACTTGCAGGGCGAGGAGGTGCGCTACGAGCTGGACGACCTGTTTGCCCGCGTCGCGCAGCACGAGACCGATCATCTCGACGGCGTGTTGTTCATCGACCGGCTCCCCTCCACCGCCCGTCTGGCCGTGCGCGATACGCTCGAGGATTTCGAAGCTGAGTTCGCCGGCATGCGCGAACGAAGGGAGGTCCCCAGCGACGCGGAGATCCTGGCGCGGCTGGAAGAATTGGAGCGGGAGAGGACGTGAGTCTCGCCAGCTTCTGTTTCCCACCAGCTTTATACTTCGCGAGGTCTCCGGGCCCAATATTGCGACAAGTCGGTGGGCCGGCGCCCGCTCCGCGGTGTGTCACACCCGTCCCACCACACCGCGCGGGAACCCGTCTACGTCGGGAGCAACGGCGGAGGGAACACTAATCCGCGCTCATCGACGCTAATGGGAGGGCAGGATCTATCAGCGAAGATTAGCGCGGATTAGTGTTCCAAAATGCGGCAGAGCGTCCTTGCCGCCGCGAGCTCCGTCGGCGTACGTGTGCCGCGGGGCACAATCAAGCGCCGCATTTTCCGCCTTAATGCGATAAACCAGTGCCTTGGGGCCTTGGCCAAGCTGATGCGAACGGCCAAAGGAGTCTGGCGATGATCGATTCACGCGCGACGTGAACTTGCGAAGTCCGGCGACGCCGCGGTAATATGACGTTGTCAAGGTCGCATCGGCATTGCAGAGCGTCTGCCGCGGGTTGCGAAACGAGATTTACCACAAGTCGGCCGACGACGCGGTTCGATGCGAGCACACTCCCGCCGCAGAGGGGTCAGCCATTCGTAAGTCGATACCAATAAGGCAGGTCCAGAGAGGCCAATTGGTCCCTCTGAGAAGGGACGCATATGGCGCCAATTGGCGCATTAGGGGCGGTTGGGGCATTAGGCGTTGGGCGTTAGGAAGGCGGAGTGCGTCCTGCGTCCACCGGGGGGCTTACGCCCCCCGCTCGCCCAAGCACAGTATGATGGAACACTAATCAGCGCTCATCGACGCTAATCGAAGGGCAGCTATCAGCGAAGATTGGCGAGGATTAGTGTTTTGAAATGCCGTAGAAGCCGGTTACGGGATCATGAATCATCTACGCGCGCATCAAGACCGCACGCTTTGGCCGAAATCGCGCGCTTTTTTTTGCGGATTATACCTTCCATGGTTATACCTCGCGCGGCCGGGTTTCACTCGCCGGACGGGCGACGGCGCAGGGCCTCAAGCTCGCTGCGCAAGCGATCGATCTCGATCTGCGACTCCCAAGCCCGTTTTCGCTCGGCCTCGGCACGGGCTTGCTGCTCGTCGGCGCGCTTCCGTTCCGCCTCGGCGCGCTTGCGTTCGGCCTCGGCACCGGCTTGCTGCTCGTCGGCGCGCCTCCGTTCCGCCTCGGCGCGTTTGCGTTCGGCCTCGGCTCGGGCCTGTTGCTCGTCGGCTCGCTTCCGTTCCGTCTTGGCCCGAGCGCGCTCTTCTTTGGAAGTCGGGAGCCAACGCGAGCCACGAGGGTCGTAAAGCCGCAACTCGTCGCCGTCGGCTTCCAGGTGCAGGCCGAGCACTTCGCTCGGTAGCCGTCCGGCCAGTGCCGACACGCGCTCGTACGTCCCCGCACGCAGGCGATACCCTTGCAACGGGGGCTCGAGGTACTCGCGATGAGGATCGAAAAGAAAGTACTCCCGCACCTTCAGGACGTCGCGATACAGCGGCAACTTCCAGTCGACGTCCTCATCGCAGGTCGATTTGCTGGTCATTTCGATCACAAGGTCCGGAACGGCCCGTTCTTCCCAAACCAGATAGTAGTCGCGAGGCTTGTCCTTGGGGATGCCGCGTACCACGAAGACGTCGGGCGAGACGTGTTTCCACTTGTCGCCCTCCACGTAGTAGATGAACATGTTCCCCGACACGTAAACCTGGGATTCCGCGTCGAACCATTCTTCCAAGACGTCAATCGTGCCGAGGAGGTTTTTACGGTGGATCGGGGTTTCTGCCACGGGGCGGCCGTCCGAGCTAGGATAAACGACGTCCCTGGGGCCGGGAGTCGCCGGGGAAATGGGCGGAACAAGCGACATGGGCTTACCTCGAGGCCGCACGCGACGTGCGCGACGGCAGAAGCCTAGTTTATCCCATCGGGCGGTGGCACTCAAGTGGGCGAACCACAAGCACGAGGGCGAGTACCGCCGCCGATTGTCGAGTCTTTCTTGGTTCATGCGATCGCTGTGCGAACCGATCGCGCGGCGCAAACCGCGAAGACAAGGCTACGCGTAGATTTTGGAATGGCCGCAAATAAGAGGATGTCTGAGTTTGCCCGTTTCCGAGACGAGGAAATCTTTGATCTTTGCGACAATTCGCATCCTTCCTGGCCTTGGCCGTCGTCGGAAGAGGCGATGGAGAGGCTGACAGGTTGTCAAGAGTTCGTCGAGGAAGCGTGACGTGTCCGGCTCAGCCCAGTCCCCGACGCCGATGTGCCTGCCACGGCCGGCGGCTCGCCGCCGACCGTCCCGCATCGCCGCGCGTCGGACCGCGGTCATTGCTCTCGGCGACGGTCGTGCGCCGCTACGGCCGGTTTCACCTCTGGGCCAAGCCGCCGTTGGTCCACCTGTATTTACCCATCCTTTCGATCCTCTCGTATTGGCCGGTCCGCCTGGAATGGCCGAAGATGGATGGATGTTTTTTTCTCACGTCCAAAGGAATAGGGTGATGATCGATTCACGCGCGACATGAACTTGCGAAGTCCGGCGAAGCAGCGGTAAAATGAGGTTGTCAAGGTTGCATCGGCATTGCATAGCATCTGCCGCGTGTTGCGATTCATCGCAGGAGTTGAGCCATGGAAACGATCGAACAACGTGTGACCGCTTTGGAAAAGGAAGTTGCAGACCTGAAGAAGCAACTGCCACGAAAAGACAACTGGGTCGATGAGATCGTCGGCTCCATGAAAGATTTCCCGGAATTCGATGAGGTTCTGCGGCTTGGTGCGGAATTCCGGCGATCGCAACATCCACCCGACGAGCCATGACGATGTTCCTGCTCGACAGCGACCTGGATTGGCAAGAACGAGACCCGAATCATGGCGACTCCTTGGCCCGACAAACCTTGTCCGTATTGTAGTCGGGTAATCACTGATTTGCTCATAGAAATGGTCCCAGTTGCAGAACAAGCTACGTGAAATGAGATTTACCACAAGCGAACTCGAATACCTGTCTGCATGGGCCCGCGAGGAAAAAGCCTGCGATCCCTATTCGCTTCCGGCTCACCGACTGCAAGCCGTCCATCAGGTCAAAGGCGTGGTCTTGATCCGTGCGATCAAGTCCTGGGCTCGCACTGAGGGGCGCCGAGACGAGGAAATCTTTGATCTTTGCGACAATCCGCATCCTTCCTGGCCTTGGCCGTCGTCGGAAGAGGCGATGGAAAGGCTGACAGGTTGTCAAGAGTTCGTCGAGGAAGCGTGAAGTGTCTGGCTCAGCCCGGTCCTCGACGCCGACGTGCGCGGCATGACCGGCGGCTCGGCGCCGACCGTCCCGAATCGCGACGTGGCCTGCGACCACCTCCCCCGTGGCGTCTTACGGACCGAGAGGTCTTTGGTTGCATTGACAGAAGTAGGCCAATTCGTGCGGCCAGAGAAGCGTTGAAGGACGTGACCGCTTTCCCGCTCTGCGGAATCCGTTCGTCAGCGTGGGGTTAACGATGCTAGCACCCGCG
>DATLQY010000800.1:0-7398 GCA_035534975.1 Pirellulales bacterium | reverse complement strand
GCCCAGCACCCACGGCGCAGCCACGATCGCGACAATTCGATTACCAGTTTCCATTCCACAGCACCGTCGCCATGAAAAATCCTTTTCGCAATCGCGAAAAACGACCGATCGTGGCACGGATATCGAGGACCGTCAATCGCTTAAATAACCCCCTTGACCAACCTAGAAAAGGGTGGGACAAGAACGCCTTGGGCGGGCGACGGCCCACCAACGCTGTGACAGGCCACCGGCGATCGTTGTCGGATGCCTTGACGTATGGTGGGCCGGCGGTCGCCGACCCACTTCGCGGGTGCCCCGGATCTTGCCCCACCTTACGGCGGGAGAAGCCCTGTTCGCCACATCAGGGTGGGACAAGTCCCCAAAGCACCCGCGCAACAGGACGCCGGCGATGACCCACCAACATCCATCACAGCAACTACTATTCGTCGGCCGTCGCTCGCGTAGCGTGGCTCACGCGTCGGATTTGGATGATGCGGCTGCGCACGTGGCCGACGCGAGAGAATTCGACCAGGATGTCAAACGCGCGGAGGCATGCGTTGATCGCCTCGTTGTGCCACGCATAGTAGCGGGCGAAAGCATCCCTTTCGCAGCACAGTGTCGGCTCGGCGGCCGCCGCCCACTGAGCGAAGTCGGCCAGGCGCGGCAAACAAGGCGGCCGAATGCCGGGAAGCCGTTGGAGTGCCGTTGCGACGGCGTCGAGAAGGGCCCCAAGTAGGACTGGCCTGCACGCTTCGAACTCGCGCCAGAATTCCGCTTCGGTCTGCCGGCAGTCGGCGGAAATGCTCGGCAAATGGACCACCAGCGCCCGGTCGAGCAAGTCGCCGCGGGTCGCCAGGTCTTCGATACCGGTGATCAGTACGGGGCGTTGGGCGTCAAAAACCGTTTCGTCGTCATTCTCCGACCGCGCGCGGGTCGCGAACCCGCCGCCGGTCGAGAGCCTGCACAGCGCGTCGGAAAGCCAGACGGGCAAGCGCGAAAGATTGTCGAAAGCAACCAGCCAATTGTTACTCGTGGCAACCGCCAGGTCATGCACTTCCCTCGGCGCGGCGCGCAACGGGGCCGCGTTGGGGTCGACCAGAGCGCGCAGCACGCGGGCCTGCGTACTCTTACCGCTCCCCTGCTCGCCATGCAGGAACAAAATCGGGTAAGGTCCCGTGGGGCGCAGCGCCGCGACGAGCCACGCGGCGACGAGTGGCCAATCGTCGTCGCTGACGTTGATGAACTGGCGCAACAACGAGAGTGGCTCGCCCGGCACGGGCTCCGGCAGGGCCAGTTCCGCCTTGGCGCGGCGAAACCGCACCGGGGGCCGCGAGACGACGCTCCATTGGCCCGCCTCGATAGCGACCGCGCGCCACTCGCGGTCGGCCAGGTCGAGGTAAATCCGCCCGTCGCAGCCCGCCACGCGCGAAAACACCGGGTGTTCGGGGCCGTCGAGCCGCGCGCGGGCTTCGAGCACGTCGATCGCCCCGGTCAGGGCAGAAGAGAAGGGGGAACACTGGAACTTTTCGAAGTGTCGACGTGCCAGCCACAGGCTGAAAGGCCGGCTGCGCAGCCGCCAATGTTGCCACGACGAATTGAGACCGATGCTCGCATGGGCGGTGCCGTCGGCCGTGTGCCACAATTCGGCGCCCTCGGCCAGCTCGACCAGTGCCGTGGCCCGCGAGGCCGCCGGCCCCGCCTGCCGAGTAACCTGCCGAGTCACCTGCCGCCGCGCGGCGGCGCCATCGGCCGGTGATTAAATCGCCGTTTCGGCGGAATCGGCGCAGATGTCGTCGCTCGGCGAAGAGCACGGTGGCAACAAGCTTGGGGCCAGCCAGTAAGTTTCGCTCGACATGGTGTTTCTCCTGAAATATGCACAACTGTAACTACAGATACTTTTGTACACATGCCGGCTCAGGTTGTCAAGCGTTCAGGCAAAGAAAAAAACGACGTCTCGGTAGACCGGTGGGCGCAACTGACGGGCGGCCCTCCCACCCCAGGGGTATCGACGCGACGTCAAGTCGCCAGGACGGCCGGCGCGCGTTGCCTCGCGAACAGCTCGCGATTGTAGCGCAGCTTGTCTCGGAAGCGGCGGAGGCGATCGGTGTCTTTCGGCGTGATGCCGCGGCGGAAATGGAACACGACGTTCCGCAATTCGTTGACGTCGCCGAAGTCAGCGTCGACCAGCTCTCGCCGAGTGGCGAACAGCGGCTCGAACGTCGGCCAATTCGCTCTCGCCGAGATCAGCCCCTTGTACTGGTTGAAGGTGAACTCCTCGAGCGTGACCGGGGCCGTGCTGCCGGGCGGCAAATGCATTGCGGCGATCATGGTCGCCAGGCCCGTCGAGTCGACCAGGTCACGAATCAGGTCCCGAATTTCGTGCTCGATCTCGTAGAGCAGCACGAACGCCTCAGCAAAGTCGTTCAAGCGGCCGAACACGTCGGCGATGCAAAGGACTCCGCGCAGGTCGTCGTCGCTGCCGACGAGCACATGATCGATGTCGCCCCAGTCGGTTTCGGTGTCGATGTAGACCTCCGGGTCGATGAACCTCGCTGGCTCCATCGCCTCGCGCACGGGCAGCTCGATCGGCTTGATGCCGCCACGGACGTTCTGCAAGTCGAGCGCTCGTTTGCCGAACGACTTCCAGGTAAACACGCCGATAATTCGCCCTTGGCCGTCTTTCACCGGCAGTTGGGAAAAGTTGTTGTCGATCATCCGTTCGATGGCGTCGTGGACAGGCACGTCGCCGTCGATCGCCAGCGGTTGCTGGTCCTTGGGTAGAAGCGCCCACGCCGGGCCGAACGGGCCCGGGCGCTTACGGTACGAACCCGCGCCGTTGATTGCCACGCCCTGGTTCATCACGTGACCTCGCTTGCCCGTTACTTTGGCATCTGCCGTTCGTGGCCGGATTTGCGACGAATTCAATGTCGAACGCAGGTCAGTTCCGATAAACCCTTGTAGAATAACCAGTTATTATGGAACTAGCCAACCTCAGATGGTCGTGGAAACACCGGCGATTTGCCGATTGATCGTACCTGGCCGCTTTTGGCCGGATTCCGGCCGGATTCGCATCACGGCACGCCTCGAGCGGTTCGTTGGTAGGCCGTCGCACGACCCCTTCCGCGGCGCTCGACAAGTCCAAAGGCCTCGAGTTGGGCCAATTCGCGGCGTGCCTGCCGTTCGCTGACCCTGGTGGCTTGAGCGTAGTCTACGGCTCTGAAAATGGCGCCGGCTCCGATTTCGCCCAGAAACCGGCTCTGACGCTCAGCAAGCTGCGCGTGCGCCGCTGGTTCGGGAGCCGAAAAAAGCGTGAGCGACACCATGTTGCGAGTGGTGTGCCAAACGGGCGTCTTGGCCTTCAGTTCCCGGCAGGCCGCGATCAGCTTTTGTGTTCCGGTCCCCAACTGCTCCATCAGTCCCCGGAGGTGGAACACGCGGGCAATGTCGGGGTTGGTAAGGTGCGAGCGATGGTTCTTCTTCAGGTCGTCGGCGGTCAGACCGTCGGGCAACCTTCCTGGATTCTGAATACTGAGATGGTCGGGGAAGATCTCAACTCGAACATCGCCGCCCATCGCAGCGTAGTCGCGGTGGACCATCGCATTCACCAAACCTTCGCGCAGTGCCCACAAAGCGTAGGCGGGCTGGTCGCGCCGCTCGATTCGCCCGCGTTCGAAACGGCCCGAGACGCCCGTACGTTGCTGTAGGATTCCCAAGACTTCCTTGAGGACCCGGACCGCGGGTCCTTCCACCGTTGCATCATTGCCGATCGGACCCGATTTGTCGTGACCATACGAAACGACACGCAGGCCAAGGTGGGGTGCCCATGCGCGTGGTTCGCGCGCGAAGAGCACGACCGTCGCGTTGGTGAACTGGCCGCTACGGACGAGGTAGAGCCGACGGAGCAATTCATCGTCATCGGCGGGCACGTCGATTCCGAAACGTTCGGTCCCTATGATTTCAGCCTTAGCCTGCCACAACTCGCGCGAATCGCAGTCGTCGATGCCAAAGCCGGGCATCGGTTCGCGTTCCCAGCGATCGAGTCGCGTTGCAGACCGCTCGACCAGATTGGCGCTGGCCTCCGCATCCGCTCGCAGGGTCGACTTTCCCAGGCGGACCCAGATTTCGCGGTTGATCGAGTACGGTTTATCTGCCCCTTGAGGAATATCCACCACCACCACGCGACCTGTCCCAGCCTCGGTGACCGAAATGGAAACCAACGGGCGCGGACTGATGTGTCCCATGATGAAATCGTTGAGCAGCCTGCCGCGATTCTCGGCATCGTCCAATCCGGCGGGACGGCCATAATCGTCAACTCCCCAGAGCAGCACGCCTCCCTGCTGGTTGAGCATGCCGCAGACGGACTTGGCGAGCTCATCAAGCGCAACATCCCTCGCCTTGAATTCGGCCGTCTCCGATTCGCCGGAGTTGAGAATTTCCGTAAGGGCGGTCATGGTGTACCTTTCTTTACCCGGGCAGCGACCGACGGCTCCAGCAGTTGCCGCGCAATCGCGACGTGCTCGTGAACCAGAAACCAACGAGGTTTGTTCACTTCGATGGCCCGCAGGGCCTCAAGGTGGGTGATGGCCAGGCCGCCGGCCGACTCCTTGCCGGAGCCGTACCGCGGCAAGATCAGCCCCAGGAACAGATCGCAATCGTCCACGGCTTGCAGGCAACTCGTCATCGCCGACTGGTCCGGGTCGACGGGCACGGTCCCCTTGTGCGACATCAGCACTTCGTAACCAAACGTATCGAGCAAGGCGTAGATACTCTCCAGCAAGTCTTCGTATCCAAAGACCACCGACGAAACGAGGATCTTCAGGCGCTTTACGCCCTTCAGCTCTCTCGATTTTGCCGATTTGGCTTTGGCCATGATTGTGGTGCGCTAGCGCCCGGTGCTCTTGAAGTTCTTGAAAACGGTTTGAAACGAGCTGCGCAGACGAGTCACGGTCGGAGAGCCTGGCACAATCTGGTGGTCCCAGC
The DNA here is from genome assembly GCA_035534975.1 of Pirellulales bacterium. Classification (GTDB taxonomy): domain Bacteria; phylum Planctomycetota; class Planctomycetia; order Pirellulales; family JAICIG01; genus DATKSN01. Next base: position 2,439 of record DATLQY010000800.1, on the reverse strand, counting down.
CACGGTGGCGGTGGCTCAAGGGTCGTTCGATCGACATGGCCGTGGTGTTCATGACGAAAATCAGCTCGCGGCCGGTCATGTCGGCGCGCGGTTGGGCACAGTCGCTTCGGCTTCCATCAGCGCGAGTTTGATTTGGGTTTCAAGCTTCCGTTGCACGCGCACCGCCGAGTCAAGTTCGCCGCGATCGACGGATACCCGGGGTGTTCGCGCAGCGCTTGCTCCAGCGCTACCACGCGCTGGTTCGCGAGCCCGAGCTGCTTCTGAATGTCCGACAAATCGCTCATGCGATGAAGGCCGGCCGACAACCGAGGCGGAAAACAGGGCCGTTTTGAAAACCGCGCCAGGTTGCGGCATGGTAGCCGTCGGCCGATCAACCGTCAAGAAATCACGCGGGCACCAGACCAGGGAATGCCGCGCGTGCGAAATCTTGGCGACTTGGTTGCGAACAGGCTGATTCTGTAGTACCCTGGCGAATACGGGCGGTGTGGCGGCCATTATCGTGGGGAAATGGGCTACGCCCTTGTTTGCCGCCGTGTTATTCTTGTTGGCCTCGATTGCGTAACCCGGAATCCCGAGTCACGGCATGATAATGCAACCGTGCCCAAAACGTCGATGCCTCTGATCTCTGAAAACGTCGTCGTCACGGCGAACCAGTTCAACCCAACCGTCATGACCCAGCTCTGGCTCGTCCAGAACGGGATTCTCGCCGAGAACGAGGGACCCGGCATTTACGTGCCCGGCTTCGTGCAGGTCAAGACCGATGACTTTGAGTTGCTCGTGCTTCTCGACCGACTTCAATTTGTCCCAACCGGAGAACAGGAGCGCCGCGCGGATCTCGTTGTGGAAAAGGTCGGCACGATTGTGCGAACTCTACCGCACACTCCCTACACCGCCGCCGGATTGAACTTCGTCTGGAGGAGCGGCGATTTCCCGGAAGGGATCGCGCCGGCGTCGAGACGGCTGTTCTTCAAGGAAAATAGCATCATTGCGAATGATTTTATGAATGACAACGCGAGATTTGGCGCATTTTTCAGCAAGGATTTGTTCGGGTGTCGGTTGAAGCTGACCGCCCTCCCGGCGCGGGACGTGGTTAGCGGCGATGAATTCCTCGAGTACTCCTTCAATTTCCATCGAGATGTGACTGGTCCCGACTCGGTTCAAGCAATCACGGAAACTCTGGCCATCTGGGACCCGGCCCGCCAGTTTTCACGGGAACTGGCAAGCAGACTGGAAGGTGGATGAAAATGCATGATTTCTTTGACGAAGCCCTGGCGGCGACCGAGACCATCCAAAAGGCGATAGTGCAGGAGCGCGCTTCAGTTCGGGATTTTGAAATCACGAATTCGTCATTAGCCGCGACCGACGACCGTGTTCCAGAAAGGAGCCGTGTTCGAGCCTGCGAAGGGCTGGCGGCGTTCTGGGGGCAGTATCCGAGAGTGTCCAGGCTCGACGACACGACGTACGGCAACGATCATCCCGTACTACAGTTCATGGAGCGAGTGTACCAGTTCCAGACCGCCGACCGCTCACGCCAAGGAATCGGCTTCGTTTTTGACCAGATGAACGCTTGGCTGTGCAGCGGCCACTTCGCCAACTGCGATTTAGCGCTATCAATGGCGGACGTCAACCGGCTCGATGCGAACTTGGTTTTATCGTTTTTGACGATCACTCATGCGGCAAGTGGGAAGTTGCCAGGCAGCACGACGTATTATGCGCGCGCTAAGAAACGGCTGGAGCAGCTTCGCGGAAAGAGCTACGCGCAAGATCTTCTCAGTGGGCTGGCTTAGGCGACGATTCATTCGGCGGCTGTACTTTCCGGAATCGTCGGACAAGAGTGAAATCCGCGACGTGGCCGTCGCGATCGCCGATCTTGATAGGACGCACTGCGGAATCTTCTATCGGACCGCGGCTGGGGACCTGTTCCTATTGCACCTCTGTTGGCACACGATTCTGCGCAAGCACTCCGCGGACGAAATCGGCGATCGCGGCTTCGTCTGGGTCGTCCCGAGGTTCTTGCCGGAGCAAGCCGTACAGATCGCCGAATTGTGCGAGCTGATCTGGCGATGCCGACCCGATATTCCGTACGCCTTGCGCCATTCTGAACTGTCGATGTTCAGCCTTCTGGACGGCAACTTTAATCTTGGCAGCGGAAGTCATGGGCTCACTTGCGCAACGTTCGTGCTCGCCGTCTGCCGCTCTGTAGGAGTGAGTCTGTTGGACCTTGCGGATTGGCGTGAGCGTGGGACCGATGTTCCGTTTCAGGAATACGTCGTGAGCGAACTCGCGAAATCGCCGGGGCACCGCGAGCACGCCGCAGTCGTCGCAAGCGAGATTGGATGCTTGCGTTATCGTCCCGAAGAGGTTGCGGGAGCATGCATGTTCGACTTCTATCCGATCGGCTTCAGCATCGCGGATTAAATTACTTCCCAATACTCAGCG
>DATLQY010000799.1:0-2683 GCA_035534975.1 Pirellulales bacterium | reverse complement strand
GCCGCGGACGTACTCGGTTTCGCGGGCGTTGGAAATCGCCATGTCGTAAGTGATCTCGCCCCGTTGGTACAGGTCGAGTCGACCATGAAGTTCAAGGTCGTGGTCTTGCCGACCCCGGTCGGCCCCGTGACCAGCACCAGGCCGTGCGGAAGCCGCGTCAGCTCTTCGACGATCGGCGGCAGGCCCAGGTCGTCGGCCGAGCGGACCACGGTTTCGCAAAGCCGGATCGACATTTCCGGGCCACCCGCATGGTTGTAGACGCTCACACGGAAGCGGCCCACACCCTCCCAGTGCCGCGAAAAGCAGAGTTGCCACTCGCGGTCGAACACTTCCCGGTGACGATCGGTGACGATTTCGTCGAACAAGCGCCGCAGCGTCGGCGCATCGAGCGGCTCGCCTTCGATGGGGCGAATCTCGCCGGTCAGACGGAACACGGGCGCGACGCCGCGGACCAGGTGGATGTCACTGGCGCCGTGTTTCCGCGCGCCTTTGAGGATCTTCTCGAACGTCCAGGCCATCGATTTTCCTGAAATGGTTCCTTACGGACCCCGCATGTTCCTTACCGGCCCCGCAGCCGGCGCAGCAACCGGCTCAACGACCAGCCATGGGCGTCGAGTTCCACCAGTTGGCGGTCGGCCTCGACATGCCGCGGGCAAAGCTCCAGGCAGCGCTGGAAGCTCTGGCGCGCCGGTTCATTCAACCCGGCCTTCGATTGGCAAAGGCCCTGCACGTACCAAGGATAATACCGGTCGGTGGCTTTCTCCACGGCGCGGCGAGCGCCGTCGAGGGCCTTGCTCGGCTGGCGATAGTGCAGGTAGACCAGGGCGGTTTCGAGGGCGACGAGCCAGTCGGAATCCAATAGTTTCGCCTTCTCGAAGCAATGGCGGTCGGTCGGCTGCTTCGTCGCCAGCATGATCTCGCCTCGGACCAGCCAACGGTAGGCCGAAGTACCCGACTGTTTCAGCGCCCCGTCACAAATCGTCAGCGCCTGCGACGGATCGCCCGCGCGGCAGACCGCTTGCGCGCGGCCCGCCGTCAGGTCGCCGTGGCCGGGGAACAACTCCAGCGCTTTGCGGGCCCACAACTCGGCTTCGGGCCACTCGTCCAGTTGCACGAGCATTTGGACTTGGCCCAGCCAACCCGTCACCTGCGCCTTGTCGTCCTCGAGCGCGCGAGAATAGAACCGCAAGGCGTTTTCGAACTGGCCATTACGACGCTGAGCGTCGGCCGCCTTGAGCCAATCCTTCTCCCCATCGGTGGAGCGATCCTTTGCCAGCTCGGGCGTTTGGCCCTTTGCCTTTTCACCGAATTCCAACTTGTCGAAACGGGCCATCAAGGAATCCTTTTCAGCGGACCCACCAGAACCGCAAAAGCGGGTGATGCCTCAGGTAGACCTTACCCAGCAGATGGTCTTCCGGCACCAGCAGGATCTTACGCCAATTCGCTTCCGAAGCACCGCCCCAGTTCACACGTTGTGCCGATGGGACCAGAAGGAAGTGCCCATCGGGTACATGCAGGTCGACAGTCGCGGGCCATTGCACACGATTCAAGGGCGGATGCGTCGCCTCGGTGCCATTGACGAACAACGTACTCTGGTTGAGGTACACATGCTCACCAGGCCCGGCGACGATACGATCGATTTGTTCGCCTTCGAACCGGTACACCCCCCCTCCGGGTGCTCCGTCGGGCGCATTGATCGGAAACTGCGTCCGTGGAATCGTGTAAAGCGCCATGTCGCCTGGTCGCGGACGTCCAAAGGCGTAGCTCCATCGACGTATTAGCACGACGTCATCCTGTTGAAACGGACCCGAATCGTCAAGCATGACGCGCGGCGTAGCGATCCCACGGACCACCCACGCGACGGGGAGGTAGACTGCACCTGTGATTGCCAAACAGCACCCCAGCGTGTAGAGAAGCCGGCGGGTGGCGGGCAGAACCACGTCGAACACCGATGCTGCATGGGTCGCACCGGCCATCCCCAGGAGCGTACCGCTCGTACGCGTACCGAGCGCCACCACTCCGACGACGCCAAAGACAACGTACGTTAGCAGGAAGCACCAGCCGCGCACCTCACGACCTTGGTAGATCTGAGGCCATCCGGGAACGATCGAGCGCCAAAGCACGGGAGCGGCCTCGCCCGCGGGTGCTTCGCGAGGCGACAAGCAGTCGCCGGCGAAGGCTAGAAACCGTCGCAGGTCGTTGATGTTCAACGGCAACCAGCGTCGTTGGATCTTGGTCCAGCGGCTGGCGCGTGGCGGATGCACGTCGATCGTCAGGGCGGCAAGCCGCAACGACGCGCCACACCGCCCGCAGGCCTGAACGCCGGGCATGTTTTCGAAGCGGCAATTGTTGCACTGCATGGTTTTTCAGCGGCGCTGCTTGACGTCGACCTGCCGTTGGACCTGGCCCGTGGCTTCGTAGTATTCGCTCGTCAACTCGCGCGATTCCACTCGCCCGACGATCTGCGCCAGGAATTCGGAAACGTCGAGGCAGCGCGCTCCCTTGATTCCGATCGTCCGCACCGTCACTTTGCCGGTGGGGTCGCTGAATCTCCTTGATCACGTCCCAACTGACCAGCAGGTGATCGGCCACATCCTGGATCGTCATGTGCCGGGACAACTCCAAGGCATAACGCGCAAACGCCCGGGTGTAAGAGACGCGGGCATCAGCAAACCCCAGCTTG
>DATLQY010000798.1:0-4431 GCA_035534975.1 Pirellulales bacterium | reverse complement strand
CCTGGCACGGCACGCGCAAGTGCAAGAAGTGCGGTAAGCTGTACGCGACCGCCGACGTGTTCGCCGGCAAGCACGACGTGCCGGAGAAGTACCGGGCCAAGATGGCGGCGCGCTTTGGCGAGCGGATCGACTTGCCTGAGGACCTGTTGGCCGAGGCACCGACGGAGGATCTGGGCTACCAGATCCACCAGGGTCCCGGCATCGCCGAATCGACTGACGCAGCCTCGAACACGCCGTTTTCCATCCAATTGCCCGAACCAGAGGCAAACGACGCCACGCAGGGCTATGCCATCGCCGCGACGCCGGTACACAAACCTAATCCCAGCAAGTTGCAGGAGGTTGAGCCGGCACAGGAGAGCTTCACGCCTGGCGTCAAGGTGCCCACGACGGGCAAGTACCGTTGCACCGCCTGTAACAAAGTTCGCATTTCCGAATCGCGCTCCGCCGCTGGCGCCGCGGGCACTTCCAAGGGCGGAGAACCGAAGCCGCGCATCGTCAAGCCGTTCAAGGCCGGCAAGCGGTTCGCCGAATGCCCGAACTGCGGCGACATGACCGAGTGGGAACTACTCCCGGAGTGACGTGGGGCAGGTTTCCAACCTGCCATAGCAAAAGCACTGCCCCTTGGAAACCTGCCCCACGGAACCTGGCCACGACCATGAGCGTATTCCTCGGCATCGACATCGGCACCTCGGGCGCCAAAACACTGGCCATCGACGAAAGGGGCAAAATCCTCGCCGACGCCACCGAGACCTATCCCTGTTACCATCCGCAACCTCTTTGGAGCGAGCAAGATCCGGACGACTGGTGGCGTGCGACCGTGGCCACGGTGCGGGCGGTGGTGAAGCATGCCCGGCTCAAGCCACCCGACGTCAAGGCAATCGGCCTGTCGGGGCAAATGCACGGCTCGGTGTTCCTCGACAAGGACCACCGCGTGATCCGCCGGGCGCTGCTCTGGAACGACCAGCGTACGGCGGCCGAGTGCGACGAAATCGAACGTCGCGCCGGCGGACGGCGGAAGCTGATCCAAATGGTCGCCAACCCGGCCCTGACCGGTTTCACCGCCCCCAAAATCCTCTGGCTACGCAACCATGAGCCGAGGAAATTCGAGGCGCTACGGAAGGTACTTCTTCCCAAAGACGAGATCCGCCGCCGCCTGACCGGTGAATTCGCCACCGAAGTCAGCGACGCCAGCGGCATGTTGCTTTTGGACGTGGCCAAGCGCCGCTGGTCGAAGGCGCTGTTGTCGAAGCTCGAACTCGATGCCGATCTCTTGGCACGCTGTCACGAGTCGGAGGAAGTCACGGGCCAGTTGACTCGCGAGGTGGCCGACCAATTGGGGCTGTCGACCGATTGCGTCGTGGTCGGCGGGGCGGGCGACTGCGCGGCCGGCGCCGTGGGCAACGGCGTCGTGAACCCGGGTGTGCTATCCACGTCGATCGGGACCTCCGGTGTGATGTTCGTCCACAGCGACCGCGTGAAGATCGACCCGCTGGGGCGAATTCACACCTTCTGCCATGCGGTTCACGGCAAATGGCACATGATGGGCGTCAACCTCTCAGCGGGCGGTTCGTTGCAATGGTTCCGCAACCAGCTTTGCCGCGCCGAGGTCGCCCAAGCCGAAAAGACCAAACGCGACCCCTACGAATTGCTTACCAGCGAAGCTGAGACGGTCCGTGCCGGAAGTGACGGGCTTTTCTTTCTGCCCTATCTCTCCGGCGAGCGCACGCCCCACGCCGACCCCGACGCGCGCGGCTGCTTCGTGGGCCTCACGTTGGCGCACACTCGCGGGCACCTGGTGCGGGCGATCATGGAGGGCGTAACCTACTCGATGCGCGACAGCCTTGATATCATTCGAGGTCTCGACGTGCCGGTGAGACAGATTCGCGCTTCGGGCGGCGGCTCGCGGAGCCGGCTTTGGCGGCAGATTCAAGCCGACGTGTTCGGGCAGAAGGTGGTGACGCTCAACGCGGAGGAAGGCCCGGGCTATGGCGTAGCGCTCTTGGCGGCGGTTGGCGCAGGCGCGTTCAAGGACGTCGGAGAGGCCTGCCGGGCGACGATCGGCGTCGTCAAGGAAACCTCGCCCGTTCGCGCCGCCTGCAAGCATTACGACCGGGCGTTTCCCATCTATCAGCAATTGTACCGCTCACTCAAAAACGACTTCAAGAGCATCACCTCGCTTGCGCGCGGGCAGTGACGCGGTCTGTAGGGAACGCCCTCTCCCGGCGCGCCGGGATTCCGAGAAGCTGGTGCGACGTCGTCGCTGGGCATGCCAGCGCTACGGAGGGCGTTCCCTACGGAGTAGCGGAACTCGTGAGAGTTCCGATTCGTCCGTTGACACTCGGAATTCTCACGAATTCCGCTACATTGTATGTCCTGTATGAGTGCCATCTACCTCACAGAAGCCGATGTGGCGCGACTGCTCGACATGCGACTGGCCGTCGACGTTGTCGAGGAGGCGTTCCACAAGCTGGCCGCGGGTGAAGCGATGAACGTGCCCCGCGCGCGAGCCCAAGCGCCCGGGATCGTGCTGCACTCGATGAGCGCGGCTGCCGCCTACTTGGGCCTTGTCGGCTGGAAGTGCTACACGACGACGAGCGCCGGCGCGCGGTTCCTGGTCGGCCTTTATGACGCCGCCACCGGAGCCCTGGTCGCGTTGATCGAGGCTGACCGCTTGGGACAACTCCGAACCGGCGCCGTGACCGGAGTCGCCGCCGAGTGGATGGCGCCGCGCGAGGCGAGCGAAATGGGCCTGTTTGGCACAGGCCGGCAGGCCGAGACGCAACTGGCTGCCTTGGCGGCCGTCCGTCCGCTCAAGCGGGCATTCGTCTACGGCCGCGACGCCGAGCGTCGCGAGGCTTTCGCCGCGCGGATGTCGGCCCAGCTCGCATTTGAAGTGTCGCCGGTCGATCGTCCGCTACAAGCGGCTGAGGAGCTTCCGATCGTCGTCACCGCAACCGCCAGCCGCGCGCCGGTGTTCGACGGAGCGTGGCTGGCCGACGGCGCGTTTGTCGCGGCCGTCGGCTCGAATTGGTTGAACAAAGCGGAGATCGATACCACCGTCGTGCGCCGCGCCGACACGATCGTTTGCGATTCGATCGCGGCGTGCCGCCATGAGGCGGGCGATTTCCGTGACGCGCTTGAAAAGGGAATCTTCGATTGGTCGCGAGCCGTCGAGTTGGCCGACGTCGTGTCCGGTCGTTCCGCGGGCCGCGGACGGGCGGATGGAATCGCGCTGTTCAAGAGCGTCGGCCTGGCGATCGAGGACGTTGCCCTGGGTGCCAAGCTGATCGAGCTCGCCCGCCGTGAAGGCGCCGGCCTCAAACTTCCCTTCTGATCGTTCCTGCCCTCCCAGTCTCCTGTTGAACAGCCCTTGCCGCCTCGTTCCCACGCTCCCGCGTGGGAACGCCCATTCGGCCGCTCCGCGGTCACGGTACGACGCGATCATCGCTACGGCTGTCTCAACTCACCCCGCTCATTCACCTGCCACACCTGCGAGCGATCAACTTCCAGTGCCGTCAACCAACCTTCGTTGCAGCAACTGGTGTCGATGCACTTGAGGAAGCCGAGGTCGAGGATCTCGCCCGACACTTGCGGCGTGTGGCCGAGGACGGCGGTCTTGCCCGATAGGTGCCGCGGTGGCACGTAGTCGCGCAGTGAGAGCCAGCGCAGCGTGTGCTCGTCCTGCCGCTCCAGTGGTACGTCGGCGCGGTAGTTGGCGTGGACGAAGAAGTGCGTCTCCGTCTCGAACCACGCGCGGCATTGTTCAAGGAAGCGGAAGTGTGCGCGGGGCACAAGCTCCAGCGTACCCTTTTCACCATACGAATCGAGCGCCGCCTGCCCGCCGCAGGCCAGCCAGAACTGCAAATCGGAGCGGCCGTGCAGGGCACCGAGCATCATTTCGTCGTGATTTCCCAGAATCGGCACCAGCCGGCAACGGTCGGCCAGCTCGAAAAGGAAATCAAGCACGCCACGGCTGTCGATTCCCCGATCGATGTAATCGCCCAGCGTCACCAGCGTATCGTCGGCGCGCGGCTCGATCGCCTCGACCAGGCGTCGCAAGGCGATCGAGCAGCCATGAATATCACCGATCGCAATCGTCCGTCCGGGCATTTCGTTTTTCCGTTCCGCAATGAAAACCCCGTCCCTTCACCGCGCTTCAGGAATGAACTGGAAGAGCAAGGCGAGTCTTTTCCGGCAGGCGTGCTCGTCGAGACTAGCGCTGCCGGTTTGGATTTCCGCGTGGCCGGGGTCCTCGCACAATGGTTTTGGAACGACCACCAACCCCAATGCGCGAATGTCACCGACGCGAACCTCGGCCACTCGGGAACCCATTTGAGGATCGCCGCCAACCAGCTCAAGTAATCGTTGCGGCGAGGTGATGTTCAATCGCGTAACCGATACCCCGGTTTCGTTCCGGTCGTGCCGAAGCTG
>DATLQY010000797.1:0-2853 GCA_035534975.1 Pirellulales bacterium | reverse complement strand
CTCGCTATGGCACCCTTGAAAACCTGCCCCACGGGCTCTGCCCCAGCCACCGTGAATGTCTCATTCTTGACCGCGGCCGCCGGAAGTTACTGTGGCGGTTCCACGACGTCATGCTGGTCGCGGGTGACGAACCGCGCGAATTCGCGAATGTTGATGTTCTCGTTGATGAAGTGTACCGCTCCGTCGCCGAACAGGAAATTAGCGCCGGCGGGGTGGAAGGCATAGGCCTCGCCGCTTCCCAGTGAGCCGTAAACGCCGAAGTTCGGGTAGGTAAAGGCACCGATGTCTTCGCCGTTCGTGCAATTCAGCGCGCAGGCGCCGGGCAGCGTGGTTCCGTCGTACGATGAGCCATCGACCTCGAAGTCGCTGCCTGCGCGGCACCAGCCGCCACCGTTCACGAGCGCTTGGCCGACCGTCTCGGGGATTTGTGTCGGCAAGGGCCCCGCCAATGTGCCTCCTTTCCGGTACAACGTGGGCCGCCCCGCCGACTCCGCCAGCATGATCGTCTGCGAAAGCCCGTCCCGTACATCGGCAAACGTGGCCGTGACGTTTTGGGGCAGCATCCCCACTCCACCGCCCCCGTACCCGCTGCCGCTGCCCGGGTAATTGTCGACGAGGCCGGTCGCAACGAGCCGGCCGGCGACACCCAAGGTCGGCGAATAGTCGGTGGGCGCCGCGAACCAATTGACGTTGAGCGGCGACGCCAGCGACGGGTCGGCGTCGAGCCGCAACGTCCAACTTGGCGCCGACGGGCACACGAACACACTCAAGAACGTCGCGACCTGCGAGTAGTTGCTGGAAGGGGCGGTGCTTTGGTCACTCCAGTTCTTCGAAAAGTTGTAGTTCTGGTAGAGCGCCGATTGCTCGATTTCGGGCAGCACTTCCGTGGCCCATCCAAAACGGGGCAACGGCGTGGCGCCCGGCGGACGAGTGCTGACCGGCAACTTCCGTGTCCTGTCGTGAAAAGCATGGATGGCCACACCGAGGTTCTTCAGATTGTCGACGCACTGCGTGCGGCGCGCACTCTCCCGCGCGGCCTGCACGGCCGGCAGCAGTAAGCCGACCAGGATGCCGATGATGGCGATCACCACCAGCAACTCGATCAGGGTGAAGCCCGAACGTCGACGGCAAGTGGGCGATTGACTGAGCGATTCGAACATTTCCATTCTCCTTAGGTTGTTGTACATGTTCACATTCATTACGACCGGCATTCGCGGAATTCCTTGGCGAGCGACCTCCGTCGCGTTCCGGTTACCGGACCCTAGCGCCGGATGGTGATCGGCTGCAATTCGTTGGGGCCTTCGGCCACCGTCACCTGTAAGCCGGATTTGCCCGGTAGCGAGTAATCCGGCGGCAGTTGGTTGGGGCCCGGCACAGGGCCATTGCCACGGTCGACCGGCCAGCGCCATTCGACCGTCACGGCGTACTCGCCGGCCGGCGCCCCATCTTTGCCATCGTAGGTGGTGAGCTCGAACGTGCCGTCGGGCGCGACGTTGGCCCGCGGGCGCTCGGCGAGCGCCGGCGCGTTGAGGGGGTGCAAGACGACCATGGCTCCCCCGGCCGGATGGTCGTTCACCAGCAGTTTGCCGCGCACCGGGAAGACCGGCTTGCGATCGACCTGGTGATCGTGCTTCGAGCAACCGGTAAGGGCCAGCACGAGGCCAAGCGAGAGAAATGACCAACGAGACATGCAACGACTCCTTCAAGTCATCGCGCGCCTCTGGTGCGTCCAGTCGGCAACGCTGTTTCTTGCAAATGGCCTCCCGCGTTCGGGTCGGCGAATGGTCCGCACGCGCGGACGATCAAGATCCGCCTCCGGACCGTTTGCGTAATCGCTTGCGCTCCGTGCGATCGATCTGGATCACCACGCCGTCCTGCACGATGATCGACAGCACGCCGAACTCAAGGCCGCGCAAAGCTTCGCGGATATGTACCAGCGCCTGCTCCAACTCCGACGATGGATTTCGCGCGGAAGGTCGCTCGTCGAAGTCGTGGGTAGGATCGGACATGACCGCCCTTTCATGTGCCTGTCGAACGCTCATCAGATCACGTACTCCGGCGCAAACACTCTCGCCCTCCGCGGCGAAACGTACACCGTGTCGCCCCGCCGCAGGTCCAACTCGGTAAAGCGCTCCGGGCTTAGTTCCACGTGCAAGTCGACGCCGAACTCGGCCGCGGACACTTGGATCTTGGCTACCGGCCCGGCGGAGTTGATCCGTTCGATTTGCCCGCGCAAGCTCGCTACGCCATTGGCCGACCGCTCGATTTCCAACTCGTGCGGCCTGACGTAGACGGCGACCTGGCTCCCCTCGTCGTGGCCGTCGCCGACCAGGTCGAAGTGCATTCCACCCCACTGCGCCCGGCCGTTTTGTACGCGGCCCTGAAACACGTTCACGTTGCCCAGGAAGTCCATCACGAAGGCGTTGGCGGGGCGCTCGAACACTTCCAGGGGCGTGCCCGCCTGCTCGACCTTCCCCTGCTGCATGACCACCACCCGGTCTGCCACTTCGAAGGCTTCCTCCTGGTCGTGCGTCACGAACAGGGTTGTCGTGTGGATCTCGTCGTGCAGGCGGCGGAGCCACTGTCGCAATTCCTGCCGCACTTTGGCGTCGAGCGCCCCGAACGGTTCGTCGAGCAAGAGCACCTTGGGCTCGATCGCCAAGGCCCGGGCCAAAGCCACTCGCTGCCGCTGCCCACCCGACAACTGCGAGGGGTAGCGCCGTTGGAGCGAATCTAGCCGCACCAGGGCCAGCAACTCGCGCACACGGCGGTTGATTGTGTCCTTTCGGCAACCCTGCAAATTCTGAGCAGGGCGAGGGGCCACGCGGCCGGGAAGTGCTAGCACGGCGGGGC
>DATLQY010000796.1:0-3869 GCA_035534975.1 Pirellulales bacterium | reverse complement strand
AGGAACCCGTAAAGGAACCCGTAGCCCATGTCACCAACCGACTTAACCATGCGAACAAACCTATGGACACATCCTGAAAAAAACGGGCGTTATCACACCCAACGCCTCTTGTAATTCATTGTTGGATCTTCGGTGCTGTTGCCAGCGATGCTGGCCCACCAAGTCAACTCCCGGGCCTCGATTAAATCGACAAACTCCAAGCTGGCGGGTGTCGGACCGGAAATCTCTTATTCCGGGCCGCGCGAAGTATCTTTGGATTGGTGCCACCCTACGCGGCTCGGCGGCGGCGCGCGGTTACGACTTCGTCGTAAACCGCCAACAGCTCGCGGCAATTGCGATCGAGCGAATGGGCCTCGGCCAGCGTGCGCGCGGCGATCGACATGCGCTGGCGCGTGGCGGGGTCGAACAAAGGCTGCAAACGCCGGACCAGTTCTCGCGGGTCGCCGGGATCGTCGACGATCCAGCCTTCGCGGCCTTGAATCACCAACTCGCCCGCCCCGTTGTACGGGCTGGTGACCACCGGCAGCCCGCTGGCCAATGCTTCCAGCAGCACCAGGCTGCACGGGTCGTACCAGGTAGGCTGCACATAAGCGTCGGCCGCGGCGTAATAAGGGACCGCGTCATCGACCGGACCGACGAAGCGAGTGACCCCGCTCGCGCCCAGCCAGCTGCTCATGCGGTCGAACGTGGAGTGGTGCTTGCCGCCGACCACGGCCAGACGCACGGGCCAACCGTCCGCGGCCAACAGGCCCGCCGCGGCCAAGAGGGCGGGCACGCCCTTGAGCCGAAAGTTGTGCGCCACGATCAACAACAACAACTCGTCGTCGGCCACGCCGAGCTCGTCGCGCACGACGCGGCGATAGTTCGATCGCTGGCCGGGCGAGAACCGCTCGGTATCGACACCGTTATAGACCAGCCGCACCTGCTCGCGCCGGACGCCGTGGAAGCGCTCGAAGTCTCGCGCCACCATCCGCGAGATCGCGATGAAGATCCGGTCTTCGGCGATGTATTGCCCCATCGTCAACTGCCGGAAGTCGCGATAACGAGGAAGCCAACGGGCCGCGCGGCGCTTGAAAGGTCGAAGCCAGCGCGGCAATAAACACAAGTTCTGCTCGAAAGCGGCGGCCCGCGAACCGCCGTGCGGCTGAAACAGATCGCAATGCCAGCCTTGCCCCATGTCGTGTACCAGGTCGAGCGCCAAGGCATCGAGTCGCCGTTCGGCGGCACGGGCAAATCCGAGCCGGCCTGTCGAGGGAGGCAGGCGGTGCGGCACGATGCCGGTCCGCTCGGCGCCTGGCGCGAAGCCGTCGGCCACGACGTGGACCTCGTGTCCGGCACGCGCCAGCCAACGGGCGAATTGGTGCGTCCATTGTTCGGCGCCGCCGCGCCGTGGATCGAGATGTTCGATGACAAGACCGATCTTCATGGGTGCGCTCCGTGACGGTGTTCGAGCGCTCGGTGCCTGGCCAACACGGCGCGGATCAGCCGCTTGTCGGCACGGCGCAGCTTGCGCACTCCCAGGTAGCGCTTGATGAACGCCATGCGCTGGCTGCGGGAAACACGGTCGCACGGGGCCGAATACGCTAGTTGCCCCAGGTCCTTCACCAGCCATCGGCGACGGAACCAACGGCGCTCCTCGACGCGCTGCAAGTCGATCAGGTGGACGTCGAAACGGCCGCGGAGCGTTTCGCGGATGAAAAAGTGACAGCAATAAAAATCGCGATGGTTGAACCCAAGCCCGTGAAATCGAGCGGCCACATCGGCCACGCCGCGGATCAGTTGGCGCAGGTCGCCGTCACGAGGCGCGGGCCGCCGATCCACGGTCGGCCGATCGGCCACGTGCGGGAAACGCCGGCGCAGGAAGTGGTCGAGCTGGGTGAAACCGGCCAGTTCCTCGGTGAGTACGAACGACTCCGTGGTGCCGTCGGGGCCGAGGCGCTGTCCCCATGCGACCAACGGCATCGTCGCGACTCCCAGCCGTTGGAGCCGCGCAATGTGCTCGGCTTCGGTTCCACCCGGCGTCGTTCCCGGTCCCACGCCGAGCCTGGCCCGAAGCCACGAACGCCATGATCGGGTACGGTGCGTTTTGAGGTACATGCCGCGCGTGCCGCGATGAGCGAGGTGCAGCTCGAAGCGCCGGTTTTCGCGGTCGGCCAGCCGCCTCAGCAACCGGCCGTGCGTGGTCGATACGATCGCTTCGAAGCGGGCCAGCCCGGCCTGCTCGAGCGACGCCGCGTATTCCGACGCGATCCAAAGCTGCCCCAGCGAGGAACCCGAGCGAGCGCGGTCGCCGCGCGCCGCCGCTTCGATCTCGGTTCGCTGGCCGCTCGGCGCCGACATTCTCAGGCCGCCTGCCCATGGGTTTGGAGTTCGAGTTGCGCCTTGACTGCCCTGTAGACTTCGTCAATCGACAAGTCGCGCATGCAGCGATGGTGCCCGAGCGGGCAGGTGCGTCGTTGGCAAGGCACGCAATCCAGCTCGAGCTGCAAGTGGACGGCCCGGCAGTGGTAGTTTTCGCTCCAACCGACGTGCGTGGGTCCGAAAAGCGTGATGCATGGAACGTCAAACGCGGCGGCGAAGTGCCTTGGGCCGCTATCGGTGGTGACCATCAGGGCGGCGCGGCGGACGCAGGCCTTGCTCAGCCCCAGGCCAAGCCTCTCGTCGGCCAGGCTCTGCACTTGCGGGTGCCGCGCTCCCTTGACGATTTCTCGGGCCGGTTCGCGTTCGTTCGGTCCGCAAATCACCAGCACGCCGCGTCGGTCCTCCACGGCGATCCGCCTTGCCAGGGCGGAGAAGTAGCCGTTGGGCCAGAGCTTGGCCGCGCCGAAGGCGCCGCCCGTATTGAGCACCACCACGCCACGGTCGGGCCGAAAGCGAAACTTGGCCCACACCCTCTCGGCCCCTCGTACGTCGTCCGCCGGCGTGGCCAGCTCGAGACGTCGCGAGGCCGGCGGGCATCCGGCCGCATACACCAGCTCGAGGAAGTAATCGACGGCCGAGGTCGGCGCGAACCGGCCGCCGATCTTGGCCGGCGCGAGCTTTCGAGTGAGTAGCGGCCCACGACCGCCTCGGACGTACCCGATTCGCTCGTTTGCACCGCCGGCCCAGGCCATCCAGGCCGTCCGAAAGGAATTGGGCAGCAAGATCGCCGTGTCGAGCCGCAAGGCGCGCAAGCGCCGGACGAGCGGCCAGCCGACCAAGCGCTGACGGAACGAATGCAGGTCGTAGAAAACGTGTTCGTCGAGCCAGGAGGTCCCGGCCAATACCTCGGCCACGTAGGGCCGCATGATTCCGATGAGCCGGGCGCCTGAGCCGAAGTGTTCGCGCAAAGCGCGTAGCGCCGGCGTCGCCATCGCCACGTCGCCGACCCAGTTCGGTAGAAAGACGCCAATCTTCATTGTCGGAGAATAGGAGAACCAAGAGCCAAGAGCCAGGAGTCAAGAGCGAGGAGTCAAGAGTCAGAAGTCGGGAGTCAGGAGTCAGGAGTCGGAAGTCGGAAGCCGTTTTGCATTTTGCATTTCTCATTTTGTATTGTGTACTCGCCCGCTCTCCCCCCTCCCCGCGTCTCCGTGTCTCCGCGTCTCCTCTCTTGGCGCCATTAGGCCGCCTCCGCCCCGGGGCCGCGGGCGCCCGCCGTGGATGGGAAGTGCGGCCCACGCAGGCCGTTGTCGCCGGCCAGTGTAGCCAGGATGTTCGTCGTCGAGACACCCTCGACGAGCCCGCACACCGCGACCCGGCCACCGTAGGCCTCGACGATTTCGTGTCCCACAACTTCGGCAGGCGTGTAGGTGCCGCCCTTGACGAGCACTTCGGGCCGAAGCTGACGGAGGACGTCGTGGGGCGTGTCTTCGTGGAACACCACGACGTAA
>DATLQY010000795.1:0-7375 GCA_035534975.1 Pirellulales bacterium | reverse complement strand
GCCTGCTATGATGTTGCGTCAACCTCGACCGCCATGCACAAACAACTGCGTCGCCAGGAAATCAAAGGATCGGCGGACTGGGTTCGTCAAACACGGTATTGAGCCGTGCCATTTGATCTTCCAAATGACCTTGAAAGTCGGCCGGACTTCGGCTAGAGTCGTCATTGAATCCTGACGGATTCCCCCGCCTGCTTGACAGCCCGCCTGGCAAAACCCACCCCGGTTCTTTTTCCGAGACGAAACCGCGACGAGAAACCTCGTCACGCCCGTTTCGCTTTCTTGGGACAAGTCCAGAACCACAAGAGGAGGAGAACGTCATGTCGTTCAAAATTCGCTGCCCCAACGGTCACAAGCTGCGAGTCGACGCCAAGGACGGGGGCAAGAAGGGCATGTGCCCAAGGTGCCATGCTCGATTCACGCTGGCAAGGGCGCCTCGTGAGGTTTCCGACACGTCGATCCTTACCGTATTGGGAGACCATCAACCCGACAAGTCGGCAATCATCAGTTCGCCGGCGAAGGAAATGCAGATACAACCGGGCAAGTTGAAGGTCTGCCCAAAGTGCAAGGCCCAAATTCCCGCCGCCTTCCACATTTGCCCGAATTGTCGGGTCTATTTACCACACGATGCAAATCCGCGAGCCACGTAGATCACGGCTTCACGGGCTCGGGGCAGCCCTTGAGATCCTCCGCGGTGCGGGCGAGGTAGATGTGGTCGAACAGCGCGGCTTCACCGTCGCCCGCGGTGAACGCCAGACCGTCGAGCGAGAATGCGCCGAAATCGGCGAACAGGTCGCGGGTCACGATCACCCAGCCGTCGGGGAGCTTGTCGTCGAGCTTGAGCGCCGCCGCTTTCAAGCCGTTGGGACTGGGCCCCGCCTCGTAGCGATAGCTCGGCCCGGCGCCGCCCACCGCCGGTCCGAATGCGCCGTTGGCGGCAAACTGTAACAAGATGTTCGCCCCGCCACGCTTCTTCCAGGCGAAGCGAAGGTACCGGTACTCGGCCTCGCCGGGCGTTTCGGCGATCTTCACACCCAAACCGGGCAGCTTCGCACGGAACTTCTGGTCCGGCGTGACCTTGAGCGATGCCGCGCCCGAATAGCGGTCGGTCGTGTCGAGCGCGGCCTGCCCGCTCCCTTCAGTCAAGAGCGCCAGGAAGTGCGGCTCGTCCTCGAATAGCTTGTAAAGCGCCGGCGGCGGACCGCCCGCCACAACGTTGACGGCTATGGGAACTGCGTTCGACTTCACCACCGTGGCGGGATTGGGCCGGCTCACGGCCACCAGCGAGACGTTGGCGATCGCACCTTGCGGCGACCCGAAGGGGAACGCCACCGGAAGAACGAACTCGGTCTGCTCCGGCGCCAAGGTGATTTCCGGCGCCGGCAACTCGGGCGGCAAGCCTTCGAGTGTTACAGCCACCGGCTGCTTGAGCACTCCCAATCGCACGAGCTTGCCCGTCAGCTTGCCGCTCTCGCCCGAGCCGGCCTTGGCCTCGACCTTGGCCTCGCCCGCCAGCTCGATCGTGAAAGGCTGTGCCGTGACGACTCGTCGCGACGGAGTGATGGCGCTGGCCACCACGGTCGCGCCGTCGGCGGCCAGCAGGTCGGCCTGGATGGCCAGGTCGTAAGGAATGTTCGGCAGATCGCCTGGCACAAGCAACGTCGCCGTGCCGGCCGTCTGCTCCGCGGCGATCACGGGCGCGCCTTCGAGCCGCAGCGCGCGGTCGAGATCGTCCACTTGCTTGTCGACGTTGTTCTCCTTGATCGTCTTGAGCGGAGTAATCTGGCTGGTCAAGAGCGACAGTTTCACGGCGCCGGCCGCGCCTGCCGCCCGATTGATCTGAATTTCGGCGGGCATGCCGCCGCCCAACGGCAGCTTCAAGAGAGCCGACGACGGGCCCCATGCGACCGTCAGCGGCAACGGCTGGGCGCCGGCCAATGCCAATTCACCGCGAAACCACGGCTGCGACTTCGCCGCCGGAGTCTCCGCCGTCTTGGCCAGCCGCTGAATCGACGTGTTCGCGTCGGTGCTCGTTCCGACCAGCGTGGTCACCAGCGGCGCTACCACCTGATCGCCTGGCACGAACGAGAGCAAGGTATCGGTGGCGCCGGCGGGAATTTCATCGCCCGCGAGCGTTACGCCGGCAGGTAGGCCGGCGATCATCAGCTTGATCGGCCCATTGTACCCGGCCCGGTTGGCGCGCACGCGCGCCACGGCCGCGCCGCCGCGGGGGAGTGTCTGGCGGTCGGTGAAAAGCGCCAGGCTGAAATCCGCCTGGCCCAAGGGCGTGACCGCCAGCCGATAGACGTAGTCGGGGCCGCCGCGGCCGGTCCGCTCCTGGATCGCGACGACAAGCGCATCGACCCCGGCGGGCACGGCGAAATCGAGCCCAGGGTCGGAAGTGCCGGGCCGGTCGTCGTTGCCGGCCAGCTCAGCGCCCGCGGTGTTGTGAATCGACAGCACGCCGTCCAATGGCGAACCGAGCCGCGCCGCAAGCACGTCGAAGCGGAGCGATTGTCCCGGCGTCACGGCAAGCTGGTAGCGGTCTTCCTCGCGCGGCGCGGCGAGCCGGCCGCTCACGCCCACCGGTGGCGCCATTTTCTGCAGATCGCCGGGGGCCAACGCGACTTCCACCAGTTCGTCGTGGTCGCTGTAAATAAGCCTGGGATGCGCGCCGGTGAGCAGATCGTCGGCCGGCCAGGGGGCTGGGGCGACGCCGGCAAGCGGCACATCGGCCGACTCGACGCGCGCCTCGGCCGGCAGGTTCGACGACACGAAGGCGAGCTGGGCCTTCGTGCCGCGTTTGACTCCCAAGGGAAAGGGCAGGTCGGCGTAGTGCAGCGCGCCGAGCTTGAGACGGAACGTGCCCGGCGCGGGGCCACGGTATTGCAGGTCGTGCAGCTCGACCGTGTACCGGCCGTCGGCAGGAAGCGTGGCGACGATCCGCGCATCGCCGGCCAATGCGGCGACCGAGTACGAATAGGCCAATTGCACGTTCCGAGCATCGAGCAAGTGCAACACCGCGTTCGCATCGACGCCTAGCCGCCGCATTTCGAGGTCGATGACCACCTGCTGCCCCTTCGCGCCCGCAAACGAGGTGCGTAAGACAACGGCCCCCTGCAGGCTCCCATTCAGGGCGACCGGCAGGCTCGCAACTTCGGCGGCGAAAGGAAGTTCCGGCAAGCGATCGACCGCGACCGCTACCGGCGCCGAAATGCCCTGGGCCGTGGACACACGGAGTTGGTAAACGCCGGGAGGCGCCGCCGCGTCAAGCGTGACGTCGATCTGTACCTGGTTCGGCGCCGACGGTTCCTTGACCACTTGCCCGGCGATGGGGACCGCCAGCAAGATCCTGGCATCCGGCGACAGGTCCGCACCGGTGATCGTGAGCGTGGTCGTACCGCCGGCTTGCAGGCCACTGGGCGATAGATTGCCGATCGTCGGCGGGGCCGCCGCGGCTTGCGCGGTCCCGATCGCGAAGAGCACGCATGGGATGAGGCGGGTGGAAAACCGATAGCGGCGCGAAAGGCTTGTCATGGCGACACCTCAATCTCCTGGTGGGGCGCGAGCAGGGTTCTTGGCGGGGGAGGCGGGCGGGCAGCCGGCTCGTTCGGCAACGCCCAAACGCCGCCTGGAGGCGAGTTTGACAAACGGACTATCTTTGGTACCGAAACCACCAGCTAAAGTGGATTGCAAACGGCACCGATCGACTACCACCGTTTCGTAAAGGGGGATGTGGGGATGAGGAGGGGATAAGGGGATCAGCGGAAAATGCAGGAGAAGGTCATAAAGAAAAAAGCGAAAATCGGCCGCCGGAACATGGGCACTCGTTGATTTCGATTTTTTGCCTTCATCCCCTTATCCCCTCCTCATCCCCCTATCTCCTTTCAAATGAGGCACCCATCCGTGTTGTCCGTTTAATTCTTCCAGTTTTGTTTGGTTGCGGCGAGGCCGCGCTACGGCTTCGCGCCTTCATCCTCCGGCTTGGCGTCGTCGGCGAATGGATCGTCCTCTTCGCTTGCAGGCTTGTCGCCGTCAACAGCGGGCTCATCGGCGGGCATGTCCTCGTCCGACTTGGCGTCGTCGGCGAATGGATCGTCCTCTTCGCTCTTGGGCTCGTCGCCGCCAGCCGCCGGCTCCTCGGCGGGCATGTCCTCGTCCGGCTTGGCGTCGTCGGCGAACGGATCGTCCTCTTCGCTCTTGGGCTCGTCGCCGTCAACCGCGGGTTCGTCGGCCGGCATTTCCTCGTCCGGCTTGGCGTCCTCACTGAACGGGTCATCGTCGTCCGGCTTGCTGTCTTCAGACTGGGGTTCTTCGACGGGCATCTCGTCGGTCGGCACATCGCCCACGGGCACATCACCGTCGGGATCGAGTTCCACTGGCGTCTCTTCGGCCGGCATCTCTCCCGCCGGCGATTCCGCGTCGGGGTTCGGCTCCCCGGCCGGAACCTCCTCGGTGGCTGAGGGCTGAATGGTGACGTTCGGTTCGTTCTTGCGAATTCGCTGGTATCGATTGAAGCGATCCTCTTCCCGAGATTGGTAGGCGCGCAAGCGGGCATTCGAGCGGTAGCGTTCCAACAACGCGCGGGAGCGACCTTGAATTCGCTCCAACGACTTGCTGACATTGTAGAAACGGTCGGTGTCGCGCATCTCCATCGCGGCCGCGGTGGTGAAATCCTGCTTCGCTTCGGGTTCGCGCCCCAGCTTGATGTAGCTCAGGCCGCGGAAGTAGTGACAACGCGGGTCGTCACTGCCGCTTTCGATCGCGCGGGTCAACTGGTTGTAGGCTTCGACGTAGTTGCCGGAATTGTAGGCGTGAACGCCGCGGCCATACAATTCGCCAAGAGCGCCGTTCTCGGCCAGCGCCGCGGACGCGAACAAAAGTACGAATCCCCATGCGAGATGGGGCACGTGGCGAAGCATGTGTCAGGCTCCAGGAAGCGGAGAAGCTCGTTTTGGGGGTGCGCGGAACAGATCCTGAATATGCCATCGTAATCGCCGACGACAGCGATTTCAAGCAAACTCTAGGGCAAGGGCTTGACCATCACATTGCGGTACCGGACCTTGCTTCCAGGGTCGTGCGCCTGGAACGCGAAATAGCCCTTCGACAGCTTTCGCGGGCCGGTCACGCCGTCGGGCTCGTCGTATTCGAAAATCGTCTCGTCGTTCACCTTGACCGTGATTTGCTTGCCCTTGACGATGATCGTCTGCGTCCACCAGGTATCGTCCTTGGTGGCCGACTTGAATACTTTCACTGTATTGTACAGGCTGCCTGTCTTCACCGGGTCGCCGTGCGTGTTGTTGACCTGCGATTCATAACCCTGCTTGGGCCAATCGGCCTCGGGCTGGCTGTGGAAGAAAATACCCGAATTTCCTCCCGGGTTGATCATCACGTCGGCCTTGAACTCGAAGTTCTGAAACTCCTTCTTCATGTAAAACAAGTGGCTGCGCGACCCCGTGCCGCAGATGCAGCCATCTTCGACGGTCCAATTCTCGGGGCGTTCGCTCGCCTCCCAACCGTCGAGCGATTTACCATCGAATAGCACCAGCCAGCCGTCGTCGGCCGCACGGCCGTTGGCTCCCGCCTCACGGTCGTTGACGGCAACCGCTACGGCCGCCAAGAGCGCCGCCGAAGCCGACATGCACAACGCCGAATACGCCATTTTCCTCATACGCTGGTTCTCTCCGCTTGAGCGCTCCGCGGGCTTGATTCCCGCCCCGAGGCGCATGGTGAATTACAGTGTGATAAACGTTCCGCCGCCTGTAAATGAAAATCCGGCAGGACCAACGATTTTAGCCTCAGCACGGCCAGTGCGACAGCTAGGCGCCTCCGAATTGATCCTCACCACTCACACCTCATCACTCCCTACTCACCAAAAGAGGTAGGCGATTCAAAACTGGTGGCAGGCGACGCAGGTCGCCAGGAGCTCGTTGGCCCCGACGCCGACTTTGGGGGCCCCGCCGGCGTCGCCGTGGCAACCTTTGCAGCAGGCCAAACGGACGGCGGTCGAAGGGTCACCCCCATTCAGGTTAGCCACGATCGTTTGAGACCGGGGAGAGTGCTCGTTGCACGTCCCGGGCACGTTGTGTTCGAAGAGCCATCGGCGAGGCGCCTGCTCCAGCCGCCATCGTGGTTTGGTCAGACCCACGAACGCGTTGTCGGGCGATGTGGCGGCGGGTGACATCCAGCTCGCCAGGGCGATACCCACCATCACGGCGGCGGCCCAAGGGATGGCCTGCGTAAACGACCGCAATGGCAATTCGTATCGGTGCTGCGCGCGACGGCGCTGCTCGGGAAGGCGCGAAAGCGGCGATCGGGGCAGGTCGAATTCGCCTTCCACCCACGGATCGGCGTCGCCCAACGAATTGCCCCAATAGCTCGGCAGCCCGCGGCTTTCCTCAGGCCCCACCGCCTCCTGAAAGAGCTCGATCGCCGGACGCAGTGCTTCGGCCAACCGCCGGCATTCGCCGCAACGAGTCAGGTGGCTTTCGACAACCCCGTCGGAAACCGCGCCGGTTGGAAATGGCCCCCGGGTCAAGATATCGAACACTTCGTCGCAATGGATCATAGTGAGATTTCCAAATGTCGGGTCAGGCCCAAGGTCTAATCAGTCCATGTATCGGACCAGGTCGGCCATTCGCACCAGCCCCCAGCGGACGCGGTTCTTGGCCGTTGACAAACTGCACTGCATCGCCCCCGCGATCTCCTCGAATTTCAGACCTCCGAAGAAGCGCAACCGCAGCGCGTCGGCCTGCGCGGCGGGCAGCCGCGAGAGCGACGCTTCGAGCAACGCCGAGCGCTCTTCGGTCAGTAGTTTTTCCAGCGGCAATGGGCCGCCACGGACGACGCTCGCATGTTCAAGGGCGGAAGCTTCGGCGCTGGCCGATTCATCGGCCCAATAAGTTACCGTCGGCTGCCGCGCCCGTCGGCCGGCCGAACGCCGGCATTGGTTCAAAAGGATCGTCCAAAGCCATGTGCGGAAACCGAACTCGCGGCGATATGTGTGCCGCGACTTGAAGGCCGCGAGAAACGTTTCCTGCACCGCGTCCTCGGCCCAATCGCGGCGTCCGAGTCGGCTGGTCGCGACGCGCAAAAGCGCCGGCTGGTAGCGGCGCACGATTTCGGCGAAACGCGCCGTCTCGCCCGCCTGCACGCACCCAAACAGCGCTTCGTCCGAAAGCGCTTGTTCCGACAGCGGTGAGCTTGCTTCGGTCATGGGCCAATCCATCCTGCTTGCTTCCCGTCGCCATTCCTCGGCGGCGGCGTCAAGTCACTATTGTGACCTGAAACGCCCTTCGCCGGCAAGCATTCTGCGCGAAAATAATCGCCGGCCCCCTTAATGGCTAGGATCGTCGTATCCGGTTCTGTAGGGAACGCC